>VGCF01000008.1 GCA_016870135.1 Alphaproteobacteria bacterium | reverse complement strand
GGTCGTCATCCCCATCTTTTGGCTCATAATTGTCCTCGAACTTTGCGACCAGTACTTCTACTATTTCCTTAGCTTTATCTAATGTATTCTTTGGTGTAATTTTCTGTTTGTTCTTCTTTTTTTCTGATTTAAAGCTGTCGAGCTCCCCCTTAAGAAACGTTTTGAATGGCTCGATTAATTCCTCCATGTCTTCTTTTGTACCTTTGACCAGTTTACCCGTTGCTGAATCGAGAAAGTCTAGCTCGAGATCCTCTATAGTCACTTTGTCGCCATCATTTTCTTCGCTACCACTACCATCCTCACTATCTTTAACTTTATAGCTATTGTGTTTCGAAGAAAGATATTTATTTTGATCGTTGTTGTCATTACCATAAGAATTAGACCCGGCGCCATGTGCCAGCTGATCGCCAACACCATCCCTAAACAATGTCTTCAGAGCTTCAACATCTGCATTTGACGGAGCAACTCCTCCTTGTACATTACCCAAGAGGTCATACATTTTTTTGTAGTATTGGTTTGCCGCGGTCGAATCCAGTGCTTTGAGTTGCTGTAAAATTGCAGGGTTGTTTTGAATATCAGCAATATTCAGGGAGCCCTTCGTCGGGTTTGATGTAAACCAGTCCTTAATGTCTGTAACATTTTTCAGTGTTTTTATTGCAGTTGTTTGATTTAGTGTCACACCACCCCCCGTCCATTCTTTCATGGCTTCGTCATAGGCTGCTTTGAGCTTATTTTCAAAATCCGTGACCTGATTTTTGGTCATTCCCGATACTATAGTACTACCTCCCGTATCAATCATACTATTACCAACTATACCAGAAGTTTTATCCTGCACATACTTATTAACAAAATTAAAGCAATTCGTCAGCGTTTGTCCCCAATCTCCTGTGAATGGCTTTTTATCTGTACGCAGTTTTTTCATATTCTCGGTCACATTTCCAAACCAATCGATTATCCCATAGAAATTCGTCGAGGATCTATCATTGAAGTTCCAGTTTGGAGTGTCCAATGAAGTCGAATCGGAACCTCCTTGAGCCAATTTCTGGATTACATCATAACGATCAAATTTATTCTGGGTGAATTTTTTCCTCTCAACAACCTTCAAAGCGTTTTGTAGGTCATGGAACGGTTTGAAGAATGCTTTAATCGATTCATCTATTACCTTGGTCTCCTCAGAAAATCCTTTCTCATCCTTTTTAAGTTCATAGTTCTGTAGTTTTGCTTCTGTGCCAAAGGCATACTGCGCTTCCACCTCATTCACTTCACCCTTTTTTGCCGCGAAAAACTCTTCGCCAACTCTATACTCGAACTTACACTTAGCAGGATTATGAACTTCATCATTTTCACCAAAAGCGTCCTTCATATAGGTAGCAATTAGATTATTTTGCTCAGTAATACCCTCAGGGTCTTTTTCCCCCTCCTTTACTGGTATTCCAGCCCTGAGGTTTGTAGTTAGTTTACTACGTGCGCGCTCTTCCTTCTTTTCAACATCGATTGCCGAAACCGATTCTAATATCTCGGTCAAACCTTTCTCATTGTGCACACGGATTTTGCTAGCAAATTCGCTAAATGCCTTTACTCTTTTTGCAGCTTTAATAATCTTCTGTAATTCCTGTGTAGGAATTAAAGGTTTATTTAGCAGTGCACTGGAAAAATAAGCAACCCAATCCTGAATGCTGGTGCTCAATGATACAAGAGCATCCTTTATCTGAACCTTGCTGCTGCCATTAGATGACGTGGCTGTTAAGGAACTATTTGCAGACAAGGCATTGATCTGCTCGTTCAATGCTGCGTACTTCTCGGACAATATTTTAACAATACCATCAGATTCCAGTGTTCGATAGGCGATATGTTCATGATCACCAAACAATTTTGCATGGCTTTTGCATAGTTCTTTTAATGTTTTGGTCCCGATATTTCGAACAAAATCATTTATGCCATCCACGGTCGAAGCAGTCGGTCCCTCTAATCCCTCTAAAGCCAGAATGCTGGCGCTCCCTCCTGTACATGCAGCGTTCAATGCCTTAATATCTTTATCGAGAGATTTAAAAAATTTTTTTACATCGTTTTGAATTTCTTTTTTTTCAGCTTGATCTTTCAAAATCTCTAGGAATTTACCATCATCATCTTTCATACCAAAAATCTTCTGACCTAAATCAGTCAGACTCTTATCCCCATCAGCAAGCTTATCACCTTCCACCATACCCACCAATGCATTAGACCCCATAGACACACCGCTCAGAGAACGAATCGGGGTAAACATCCTACTCAAAGATTCGGACAAAGATCCTACTGCTTTGGGAGCCAGCATTTGCTTGTTTATTGCTTCAAACATATTTACACGCTTCAGCCTTCTTTCTGGATGAATAGACTCCTGCCCTGTCTGTAGCTGCATCTCTCTAGCCTCTATTTTTGCCCCCACTTTATTACCCCCCACGGCTGTCAGAGCCAACAGCAAAGCGATTTTACTATAATTCGTATTCATACTTAACCTCATTTATAAGATGTTTCACCCACCATGGTACCCCAGGATGAACACAGAATCAAGATCTTTTTTATTAAAATATGGATAAAGTTCTGCAATGTAATATTGGCAATGTGGGCAAAACAATATCAAGCAAATAAAAAGCAGCAATGAAAAAGATGCATTTTTCTATTTTACCAGATTTGATGATGCCGTTTCAATGCGTTGTTTCAGGTCTTCTAGGGGGGTGGGGTCGTCCCTATCGGCTGGATGCTGGTTCACCCACAAAGGCGGCAAAATCACCACGTCAATGATGCCCGGTTTTTTGAAAAAGGTGTGCGGGGGCCAAAACACACCAGAGTTCAGGGCGATGGGAATGATGGGGGCGCGTGTGTACTGGGCCAAACGAATGACGCCTTGGCGATAACGGGTTTGATCTCCTGGTTTGGTGCGGGTGCCCTCTGGAAAAATCACCACGGGGCGCTGTTCTGTGGCTGTGACGGTTTTGCCCTGGTGTAAAAACGCGTCCTGGTTGGTGCCCGATTTCAGGGATGTGGATCGCCGTGACACCGGAATCATGCCCATGTGCGCCAAAACGCGACCCAATATGGGTACGCGCAGTAACTCTTGTTTCAAGACAAAGGACGGATGGGGCAAAAAGGTCAAAAAGGCCACGGTCTCCCACGGGGATTGATGCTTTGATGCCACGATGTATCCCCCCTGGGGTAAATGCTGCGTGCCCGTTACGCGATATCGTAATCTTAAAAAGACGGCCATCAGCGCCACAACAGCCCGACAAAACAGACGGCTGAACCCATGGGTGTACCGGGGGGGCATGGCCAACAGGATGATAAAAATGGGTGAACTGCATAAAAACAAGGCGCTTAATGTGGTGTAAAACAGAATATGGCCGGCCAGGCGAACCAGAACGTTGACAGGGCCGTTGGGAGGGGTGGTCATGGTGATGCACGCAGGGTTTTGGTATGGTGGGTATTATATAGGCATCGGACGGGGGGTGGCTATGCCTAATCATGGGAACAGCGGTGTGGGGGGGCGTTGTGGTGATGGTACGCGATGGAATTTGTTGGGTATGACACGCCACGTATATGATTTTCTGAAAAAACAGGCCCAGGCAGAGGCTGATGAGAGCAGACCCGATGGCGAAGATGCTGGTCGATCCAATGGCGGTGGAAAGCTCGATGGCGAAGATGCTGGTCTGTGGGCCAAGGCCAAAGGCATCGTTCAGCACCAGTATGCCTTGACGCCATTATCGTGGGCCTGTTCTTTAAATGAACACAGCATGCAGGGCAGGGCGATGACACCGGATGATTTTGATTGGTTGTGGGGTTTTCCTGATGTGGAACATGCACCGTTGTCGCGTCTGGTGGGGTATGGGTGGTTTTGTGGGCGGCGTTACGATTTGAATGCATCCACGCTGGATCCCCGTTGGGAAAGCGAGGGCTTGATGGATATTGTGTATGCTCAGACCAATTTAAACGCGTTTGGCGGGGCATGCGGACCCCGTATTCTAGATATGGGTACAGGTTCAGGGTGTCTATTAATCCAATTGTTGCTGCATTACCCATCTGCGTTTGGGATTGGTGTGGATTATTCTGCTGATGCATTGCGCATGGCGGGTAAAAATGCGACAAGACATGGTGTGGCGGAACGGGCCCGGTGGATGGTGGGGGATGGTGCAGAGGTTTTGATGGGGTTAGGAGGTGACGCGGGTACGAACCGAGAAGAACATGGTGAGGTTCGCTGTGGTGAGGTTTTTGGGGGCAGGAATCTTGTGGGATCGAGTTCGTTTGATATCATCATCAGTAATCCACCCTATGTACCAACGGGGTATGTGGCGCCTAAAAATGTGGCGCTGTGGGATCCTGATCGGGCATTGTATGCAGGTGTTGATGGGTTTAGATTTTATCGGGCTTGGATTGGTCCAATGGTGCGGTGCTTGGCCCCCCGTGGGATTTTGGTACTGGAAATTGGATATGATCAGGGGCCCGCTGTGTGGAATTTGTGCCAGCACGCTGGGTTAAGCCAGATCCATATTTTACCCGATCATGATGGCAAAGATCGATACGTGTGGGGACGCCTGCGATGATGGGGCGGCGCCTCTGCGATGATGGGGGACAGGGGTACGCCCCCCCCCGCTTTTATTATCCAAACATGTCTTCAAATCGATCCATGCGGTCCAAAGAGGACACTCGAAGACCTATTTTATTGTCTATCTTTTCTGTTGTTTTTTTTTTCTTTTCCTTTATTGTCCTTTATTTCTGCCTCCAACTCATTGGTGGCGTCCTTGACCCCATCGACTTCATCATTGATATTCCCGACTTCATCCTTGATATCCCCGACTTCATCCTTGATATCCCCGACTTCATCCTTGATATCCCCGACTTCTTTGTTCATCTCCTCAAGTGGATTCTTCTGCTTATCGGCTGTGGATTCCTCCGTATTATTTTCCCTATTATTTTCCCTATTATTGTCGCCTTTTATTAAGGCATCATCCATTTCTCTGTTATTGTTTTCGCCATTATTGGATGGCGCTGAATTGCCAGTGTCCAGGGACGCGACTTTGATGGTTTTCTCGTCCGTCATAACGGGGGCGTTGGTCGAAGGGGGCGTGCTCGTGCCGTCTGCGTTATCCTTCTTTTTCCAGCAGCCGGAAAAAAGTGCGGTAATGGCGCACAATGTCATAACAAATAGAGTCTTTTTCATTAGAATTCCTTTTTGAATACGGTTTCAACTATTATGATGGTATAAAGTGGATATTTTATTAAAATATATTTTGAAAAAGATTTGTGGTCCCGCAATAAGCTGGGAATTTGGCTTGAAGATGATGGGTATAAAATGATAAAATTAAACGTTCCATATCGCGATCCCTTTGATTCATGAATTTATCTGTTTTTTTACCCAAAACATCTTTGCCCATGAAGGGGCGACTGGCTGAACAAGAGCCCATCTGGTTACAACGATGGACAGACATACAATTGTATCAACGGTGGCGGAAAAAACGTCAAGGGGCACCTTTGTTTGTGATGCACGATGGACCGCCGTATGCCAATGGCCCTATTCACCTGGGGCATGGACTAAACAAGATTTTAAAGGATTTTACGGTCCGATGTCGGTTTATGGCGGGATACGATGTGTCTTTTGTTCCAGGGTGGGATTGCCATGGCTTGCCCATTGAAACCCAAATTGAAAAAGATTAT
The DNA here is from genome assembly GCA_016870135.1 of Alphaproteobacteria bacterium. Classification (GTDB taxonomy): domain Bacteria; phylum Pseudomonadota; class Alphaproteobacteria; order Holosporales; family Holosporaceae. Next base: position 17,998 of record VGCF01000008.1, on the reverse strand, counting down.
TTACAGAAAAAAATACAGCGCACCCAGATTCAGGTGAATGATTTTCGCTCTGATTGCAGAAAATTTGCTCAAAAATGGATTGATGTGCAAAAAACGGGGTTCCAGCGTCTGGGGGTAATTGCCGATTGGGAGAATGCGTACACCACCATGGATCCTGTGTTTGAGTCTCGCATTGTACATCATTTTTACCGCATGGTGTCCAAGGGGTATATTTATAGGGGATTACGTCCGGTTTTATGGTCACCGGCAGAGCAAACAGCCTTGGCCGAATCAGAGGTAGAGTATCAAGACATCACGTCCCCATCGATTTATGTGCGCTTTCCATTGCAACACAGTTCTGTGGGTTGGGATGGTGCCAGTGTCGTGATTTGGACCACCACACCATGGTCGCTGCCAGGCAATCGCGGCATTACGTACGCGCCAGATGCCCAATACGGGTGTTATCAGATTCGTGCCGTGGCCCCAGACTCTCTGGCCGTTGTTGGGGAAAAAATCATCGTGGCAGTGGATTTGTGGGATCATGTGTGCGCATCCTGTGGCATTGTTGATGCCGTCATGATGGCGTCGTGTATGGGTTCAGCGTTGGCGGGTTCGGTGGCGAAGCATCCTTGGAACGGTATGGGTTATGATCACAATGTGCCGTTGCTAGAGAGCGAGTATGTCACCACCGATACAGGAACAGGTTTGGTGCATACCGCGCCAGGCCATGGTATTGAAGATTTTGAAATTGGCAGGCGGCATGGTTTAGAAGTGGCTTCTCCCTTATCAGAACGGGGTATATTTAAGGCAGACTGCCCTGTGGTGGCGGGTTTGGAAATGCGTTCTGCCTATTCTGTCATTCGCACCGCATTATGCGAGCAGGGCGCGTTGATGGCAGAGTCGGCCTACACCCACAGTTATCCCCATTCGTGGCGATCTAAAAAGCCATTGTTTTATCGTGCCACATCCCAATGGTTTATTACATTGGATGGCCCGTTGGCGTTGCGTCAGAAAGCTTTGGATGCTTTGCCTGGCGTACAGTGGCATCCGGCAGAAGCCGAAACGCGCATGAAAAGCATGCTATCCAGTCGCCCCGATTGGTGCATTTCTCGTCAAAGGGTTTGGGGCGTTCCCATTGCCATGTTTATTCATGCAGAAAGGGGGGAAATATTGGTTGATGATCGGGTATTTCAACGCATCACAGATCGGGTGGCCCAGGAGGGGGTTGATTTTTGGTTTACTGACGAGGCGCACAGCGTTTTGGATGGATTATATGACCCCAAGGACTGGATTAAAAATCAGGACATTATTGATGTATGGTTTGAATCAGGGGTCACCCACGAGGTTGTGTTAAAAGATGGGGTTCCAGCATCACGGGCAGGGTCCATTGCGTGGCCGGCATCGCTGTATTTCGAGGGATCTGATCAGCATCGGGCATGGTTTCAATCGTCGCTCGCCACCTCTATTGCTCTGGAAGATCAGGCGCCGTACCGTGCGGTGGTAACTCATGGGTTTTGCTTGGATCAACAGGGCAGAAAAATGTCAAAATCTCTGGGCAACGTCACCGATCCTCAGGATGTGATGGATCAGCACGGGGCCGATATTTTACGCCTGTGGGTGGGGTACGAAGATTACCAAAAAGATGTCCGTATGGGGCCGGTGATTTTGGAACGTGTGACAGATATTTATCGCCGTTTCCGTAATACATTACGGTTTTCCTTGGGGGCATTGCATGGGTTTTCTGATAAAGAAATGGTGCCCGTATCCTCTATGGGTATTCTAGAGCGCATGATCCACCATCGCCTCTATGTGTTGGATCAACAGATTCATGAATCCATGGAAAAATACGATTTTCAAGCCATCGTGCAAATGATTTACGATTTTTGCAACCAAGATTTATCGGCTTTTTATTTTGATATCAGCAAGGATTCTTTGTATTGTGATGGTGAAAATAATGTGTTGCGTCAACAGATTCGCACCACGTTGTGGCATGTATTGATTCACGTTGTGCATTGGTTGGCCCCATTTATTCCCTTTACAACAGAGGAATCGTGGACCCATTTGGCCAAGGATGTTGTGGGGATTGATCCTGCATCCAGCGATGGTTGGTCTGTATCCAACGGGTTGCTTGATGTGTTGCGGAGAATGGGCCTTGTGGATGATGTGTGGAGTATTCATTTCAATCCAATGCCTCGGGCACCAGAATCCTGGCATGATCCCGTTGCTGCTGATATGGTGGAACGTTTACGCACGGTTCGCTCTGCTGTAACGGCGGTTCTGGAACGGGCCAGAGAGGATAAAAAAATCGGCAGTAATTTGCAAACGGCACCCAAGGTGGTGTTGGGGCCTGGGTGGCATGATGTACAGACCGATCATTTTGCCATGTGGTGTGTAACGTCCCATATTCATGTTGAGCGGGTTGAAGAGGCTTTTTCCAGAGAAAATCCGGGCCCATGGAGTGCTCTAGAAGGCTATGTCGTCGTGGGTGATGATATGGCGATTAAGGTTCTATTGGCTGATGGTGAAAAATGCCATCGGTGTTGGCGTTATTTACCCTGTGTACAGACCCGAAATGGTGACATTCCTGATTCTGTTGATGGTGCGGCAGATCAGTCCCCTGTGATCAAGGTATGTGATCGCTGTTGGTCTGTGGTCACCCTTAAAACCTAGAGGCGTGGGGGGGGGCGTATCCCCCCCTTGGGGGAGTCATTGATCCTTTTGTCTGAACAAGGTAAAGCCGATCATCAGCATCAGTGTACTGAGCGCAAAGAAATACAGCGGCATAGGCAGTAACGTACCATTGTGCAAAAACCCCATGATACAGGTCAGCAATCCAATCATGGCATAATAGAAAAACCCAAATAAACTGGATGCTGTACCAATTGACTTTTTGTAATCCGACAGCGCCAATGCCAGAGCATGAGTCGTAACCAAGCTCATCCCAAAAACGGCGATTGTCAAGGAAACAATGGGCAGGATATGGTGGGGCAAAATTCCTTTCAAATGAGCAATGATGGCCAGTGCTGCAAACCCTTTCAGAGCCAAATCAACAATTAACAATCCACAGATCATGATTTTTTTACTCGAGTATCGATTCTGCACTGTCTTGGAAACCATTCCACCCACCATGGCCGCCACACCGATTGGGATAAAACTTAGACCATAATCCGCTGGTGACAGACCCAGACCCCTGATCAGGTAAAAGGCTCCTTCTGAAAAATAACTGAATAAAATACCCCAACAGCATGAAATAATCAGACCGTACCCCAAAACTTTTGTATCCGTAATCAGTTGTTTTGCCACATGCCACAAAGACACCTTGGTACGGTCAGCCTTGGGGTGGGTTTCTGGCAATCGGGTATGGATCAGCACGACAAGAATGGCGGCCACCGTCATCAATACAATGAAAATGGACCTCCATCCCCATTGTTCTGCAATCCAACCGCCACATAATGGTCCGAGAGCTGGAAAAATGGATAATGCACTGCCTATGGATGCGTATACCTTTCCCAAAGCCGGACCATGAAAGGCGTCTCGGGTCATGGCTTGGGCCAACACACTGCCGATGCTCCCGCCAAAAGCTTGGACGAATCGAGCCATCATCAGCATTTCTATGGTCTGGGACGTATAGCACCCGATGCACCCCAGAATAAAGATCATCAGGCCTGCCATCATGCAGGGTTTACGCCCCCAAGCGTCGGAACATTTACCCCAAAACAGTACCCCCAGTGCAAATCCAAACAAATAAATCGTCAGGGTATGTTCTGCCAGGGTCGCGCTGGTTTGTAATGCCCGTGCCATATCGGGCAACGATGGGGAATAAACCGTTTCGGACAGTTGGGGCAAGCCTGCAATCAGAATAATGATCCAAATGCTGGGCAGAGGAGGGGTGATCGTGCAGGTGTCCATGGGGTGTGACAGATTTATGGAGTGAATCCAAAACTATCACATTTTTTGACATCACGATAGGTATATAGGTCGTCCTGACGGTTGGTCTAGGCGTACAACGCCCCGTGAACAGAGGGCACCCCAATCATCTGTTAAGAAATTTTTTGCACAATTGTGATATTTTTTAAATTAAAATTATTTAAAAAAGAAAAAAGGAGATAAAAAATGAAAAGGAATAAAATATTCGCCCTTTTGGCCATTACATTGTTTTTGGGTAGTGATGCCAATGCTTTCAGTTTAGGTAAAGCCAGTCAAAGCATTCAATCCAATAATAAAAGTAATCGTCCACTCAATAATCCAAGTGCTCGTTTGATCAAATTATCTAAACCATCAACATCTACCAAATTGATGAATGGTATAAACACTTTAAAACAGAAACTAGCAACGTAATCGGTTACTCTAAACCGTGCAACGGATGAGAGGAATGCCATTAAAGCAGAGGTGATTGATGTTGGTGCTGCGGTGAAAGCAGATATTGCAACTGTTAAAGGCGTCGCTGACAATGTTGCAACCGATGTGGATACCATTAAACACAATGTGGATAAGGTGTTCTACACACAAACTGGTTTCTCAATTCCTGCTATTAAAACTCTTCTACAGGCCGAATACAATTTGCCTATTACAGGTAAAGACATCACTCTAAATGGTGCCTTGTTATATCTTAAGCAGAACGGCTTCATTCATCATATTTTACATGGCATACCACATCTTCTTAATATTCACCTAATAAACTATCTAAATTATAAGGTAATGGACGTTACACAACCTCAATTGTTAGCAGGCGAAGCGGACCCTAGCACCCTACAAGCCAACCTTGATATTATTGCAGAAAGGGCTTGGAATTGGCATTCAATTTTATGAAATTGGGAGGATATAAAACACAAGATAGAACGCGAGATGTTGCCTTAATACTGTGGCACAATCTGGTTGGAGTTAGCTTCCTTTTATAGAAGGAAAGATAGAAGACAGGATAGAACTCAAGATGTTGTTGCCATAAAGATACCTGGAAAAATACAGCCCCCATCCAAAAAGAGGATAAGTCTGTATATTTCCAGACTATTGGGGCCTGGAATACCGAAAGGTTTTGGCCCACCACCCCAGAGTCAACTCTATAAAAAATAGACACAAGACAGGTTGGGGTAATCAGGATTAACGCCAAGGTGATGGTGGTCCCGTCAATAGGAGAGGGTATCATCAGAATTCTCTTAATGTGGTGATTCTATTTATCCCGGACCAAAGATGTGCACCAAAGACTTCATCTGGAATAAGGCAATTTCAGAAATTTTTAAAAATCAAAAAAGATAAGGGGTAAAATGGTTTGAATTTTTCAAGCCTCTCATCTGTGGCCGTGGCCTAGACAGGGAGAGCCCCTTACAAAGAGATTAGAGGGTGCGAATATCTGTGATCAGACCTAAGAACTCTGAGAAGTATGCTTAAAGCAAAAGAGCCTGCATCAGCAGGCCCCGGAAATAACGGCAATGGGATCAAGCACAGGGCTAAACGCCCGAATGTACTACCAACGATAGTGAGCAAATGCCTGGTTGGCCGCAGCCATTTTATGAGTATCCACCCGCTTTTTAACAGCGCTTCCTGTTTCTTCGCAGGCGCTTTTAATTTCGGCAGCCAGACGGGCAATCATGGTTTTTTCAGAACGTGCTCTGGCGGCATTAATCAACCAACGCAACGCCAAAGCCTGAGCCCGATGAGGTTGTAATGGCATAGGCACAGGATACGTTGCCCCACCGACGCGACGAGAACGGACTTCGACAGATGGCTTGACATTGGCAATGGCTTTTTGCACCGCATCTGGACCATCCTGGGTTTCGTCTAAAATTTCTATCGCTCCGTAAAGTATGGATTCTGCTACGGACTTTTTACCATCCCACATCAACGCATTGATAAATTTGGTAAACAAGATGCTGTCATAGCGCGAATCGGGCTGTACAACTCTTTTTTCGGCTGAACGACGACGGGACATACTCTATTTCTCCTATTTAGGTTTTTTAACACCATATTTTGAACGACTAATTTTGCGACCTTTCACACCCTTAAGGTCATAGGCTCCGCGTACAATGTGATAACGTACACCAGGCAAGTCTTTTACGCGTCCACCACGAACCAATACAGAGGAGTGCTCTTGCAAGGTGTGGCCTTCGCCGGGAATATAGGCTGTGACTTCGTATCCATTGGTTAAACGCACACGCGCCACTTTACGCAACGCAGAGTTTGGTTTTTTAGGTTTTGTTGTAAAAACCGACAAACAAACCCCTCTTTTCTGAGGAGATTGCTTTAAAGCAGGAGATTTGTCACGAACGCTCTGAGGTTCGCGAGCACCGCGAATAAGTTGATTAAGTGTGGGCATTCGGGTTCCTTATCGCTTAGAGAATTGTGGGGCGCGGCGGGCTTTGCGAAGACCAGGCTTTTTACGCTCTACTTTACGAGAATCCCGAGTCAATAAGCCAGCTATTTTTAAAGATGATCTTAAAGAGGGTTCGAAAAGCTGCAAGGCCTTACTGATGCCATGACGAATGGCTCCTGCTTGACCAGACATTCCGCCACCTTGCACCGTGCAAAATACATCATAAGCATTGATGCGATTGACGTTTCGAAAAGGGGTGTTCAACACCGACAACAAGGTTTCCCTGGGGAAATAATCTTCTTTCGTCCTTCCATTAATGGAAAAAAGACCTTTTCCACCCGGTTTAATCCACACGCGGGCAATAGACGTCTTTCGTTTTCCAGTGGCGTAAACACGACCCTTGGAATCCAACACGCTTATGTCTTCTTGTGGTTCCGGTGCCAGCTGATCTTTAAGATCTTTTAAACGATCCCAAGAAAGAAAATCTTTCACAATGACGACTCCTTTTTACGATTTTTAGTATTCCAGGACCCGATATCTAGAGCAACTGGTTTTTGAGCATGGTGCAAATGGCTAGGACCAGAATACACATACAAATTTTTCATACGATCACGACGCAACGGACCGGCTTTTCCCAACATTCTTTCAATGGACTTGCGAATGACTCTTCCTGCGTGCGGTCCAGCCAAAACTTCTGATGGCAACGAGTGCTTGATACCGCCTGGATAACCTGTATGACGATACAAAGGCTTATCTTTACCAGCAGTAAAGTGAACTTTGCTGGCATTGACAATGACAACGCGACCACCGTGATTCATGTGGGGTGTTAAAATGGCTTCATTTTTACCCCTTAAAATCTTAGCGATAATGGCAGAAATACGACCGACAACCAAATCTTGAGCGTCAATAACATACCACTTTGGATTCATGTCTCCAGCTTTTAAACTAAAGGTCTTCATAAATTGATCAACAAAAATACCCTTCCTTTTTCTCAGAAGTCCGCACAAAAGTCAATAGCCCCCCCTGCAAATTTTATACACTTTGATCCCTGATCCCACAGGACCTTGGTATGGATAAAACCCATAAAAAAAGAGAATTGTAAGCATTTTTATGCCTCTGATACAGAACAATTTGTCCGACCCAAACCCTGCTGACCGTCAAACACAAGACATCGGGGGGTTGCAATTTTGCGAAAAAATTGGTTTGATCAAGCCCAAATGATGTCCAGATCTGTGGTCAAAAAATGGCAAAAATTGGCATTGTCGGCGTGGGAAATATTGGAGGAGCCTTGGCGCACTCTCTGTTGAGCGAGCCGAACCTGCAGCTGTATCTCTATGACGTCAAAGTGTCTATGGCCAAGGGAAAGGCCAAAGATTTGCGCCAAGCGGCCGTGATTTCTGGTCATGGTCATACGTCAGTATATGCAGCAAATCACTTAAAGGACCTAAAAGAATGTGATGTGGTTGTGGTCATAGCGGGGCTGGCTCGTCAACCCGGTATGGACCGCAGCGCCCTGTTGCATGCCAATGCCGAAATCGTGTCCGGGATTGCCACAGCATTAAAGGGTACAGAGGCAACAGTGGTGGTGGTGACAAATCCCTTGGACACCATGACGTATTTGATGACGCGATTACTGGATCTGCCCTTTGGACGGGTGGTGGGGATGGCATGCGTGCTGGACGAGGGGCGTTTTTGCTCTGCCATAGCCAAAATTTTAAATGTAGATGCGCCCAGCCTTACCGCATGCGTGGTGGGGGCGCACAATGACGCCATGGTGCCATTAATATCGTCCATTCGATGGGGGGGGCTGCCCTTGTCCCCTGATCAAGTTGACCGTTTGGTCCTTGGCGGCGTCATAGAGCAAACCCGACGTGGTGGCGCCAATATCGTGCAATTATTGGGCAGTGGTTCGGCGTATTATGGGCCAGCAGAAGCCGTCAAGCGCATGGTTTTGGCCATTGCCCGCGATGAAAACCGTCTGTTGCGCTGTTCCGTAGTGCTGCAAGGCGAGTATGGCGGTGTGACCGATCTGTCCTGTGGAACGCCGGTGGTCTTGGGTCGCCATGGGGTTAAGGACATTGTGGAATACCCCATGTCGCCAGAAGAGTTCAGTCTGTTTCAATACAGTGTGAACTCCTTAAAAGAGGAGCGCGCCATGATCCAGACTTATGTAGACACCCCCATCGTCATGGCCCCTGTGGGATGATGGGCGGAGGGGGCCGCAAGAGTCTCTGGGCGGTTAGCCACATCCTTTTCTTGACGGCCTGTGCATTAGCGTACGGGGTTCCCGTTACAACAGTTGATGGTTTTGGTCAGGGGGCCTTTGGGGCTGGGGACTGAAAGACTGATCCTATGATTTAGATTGAACAAAGTGTGCCCCCAACACTTGGACATTTTGTGATTTTGAACATTCGGGATAGAAATAATCGGTGCATCCGAAATAGGCATCATCCAAAATACTGGTGCGGGTTTTTCCCTGGACAACGCCGTACTCGATGGCGTCTGATTCGGGGGACCAAAACGTTGTACCCTTTCCGCTATTGTTCCCCAGCTCTTTGGGTGCAGAGGATGGCACAGGAATGCGTTGGCCGTTGGATTGTGGCGCACCCCATCCATGACGCCCGTGACTGACGAGGATCACGGCCAAACCTTCGTATCGGTTACGCCCGACGGACTTCCCATTCACCCCTTTTGCAGATCTCCATTTTTGCGGGTTGCTTTCCAGATCCTGTTTGGCGTATTGGCCATTTTCAACAATATCCAGGGCGCTCTGTTCAGAGAAAAACGTCTCGCACATTTTGGACTTTACTTGCGGATCTTTTCTGGTCATGTGCACATCCACGGCGTACGTCATAAAATGACCAAATCCATCCTTGGCCACGCGTTCAGGCAGAAACAGGGTGCGATAGGGCACAATGCCAGGATGCACAGGGCCATTACGGGGGTTGTGGGTGCTGGATTTTCCCAAATCATCCCCGCTATTACCCAGGCTTTCTGTGGCGCAAGGATGGGGCAAGCATCCATTTTGTTGCAAATAGTGAGCCAAAGCTTTGAAAATCAAGCGTTGGTGGTGCAGGGTTAATTCATGCTTTCGGGTACGATTGTGGATCTGCCACAGGGAAAAGCCTTTTCCAAACAGCATGCTGAAAATGATCAGGGCAATAGATATTTCTATCAGCCCAAATCCGTGTTCATTGTTCCATGCGCTGTGATGCATCTGGCGGAAAAGGCCCATGATGATTCTGTTGGGGGTTGACTAAAATCGTAATTTATCGCCCTCTTTATACCGTTCGACATAACTGGAATCTTCGGTATTCACCACAATTTGAACGCCAACCTCGATGTACGGCGGCACCATCACGCGCAACCCATTGGTCAGTCGAGCCGGCTTATAGGACGATGCGGCCGTTTGACCTTTGACCACGGGGTCGGCTTCTTCCACCTCTAGGACCACTTGGGCTGGCAGGGTTACAAACAGGGGTTCACTGTCATAAAAACCGACCTTGACCATCATACCTGGCTGTAAAAAGTCTGCTGAAACACTGAACAGCGCGGGGTTCAAGGTAATTTGGTCATAGGTTTCTGGATTCATAAATGTATATTGGGTGCCATCTTGGTATAAAAAATTGTACTCACTCTCGTCAATAAATAGGCGTTCGACGTCCTCTGCCGCCCGGAAGCGTTCGTCTTTTTTGGTTCCATCTCGCACATCACGCAAAACCACGCACATATAGGCCCCCCCTTTGCCAGGTTGGGTATGCTGGGTGTTGACAACGGCCCAAATGCGATTTTGATGGGATATAATATTACCTGGGCGCAGAGCGTTTCCTGAAACTTTCATAAGAAAACCAATTCATGAATTGTTGGGTTTATTGTGCGATAAGGCGATGATCAAGGCAAGCCGTGGTCTGCAAAAAGTTTCTTTTTCTCACCATGATGCATACCATAAGAAGATTGAACTCGCTAAACAATGATGGCGACAATATGGAACAACGCCGCACGTCAGAAAAAACGTCCCACAGATGGGTTGATATCCACCACAGCACACACCCTGTGGACTATGATGGGGCTTGCCAGCATATGGATCATTGTGTAGAGGCCTTGAAACGGGGGGTTGGCCCAGAGGTGTTATGGTTTTTGCAACACCCCCCACTGTATACCTATGGGGCTCGAACGAATCCGTCGCATATTGCCATGGCACATCATACGGGTTTACCCGTGCACTTGTCGAAAAGGGGAGGGCAATTGACCTATCACGGGCCAGGTCAACGCATTGTTTATTGTATGATTCATTTGCGCCACAGGGGCATTGGGGTGACAGAATATATGGACGTTTTGCAACAATGGATCATCAGAGCGCTGAGTCAGTGTGGCATTGATGGGGTTGTCGTGCCAGGATTTGTGGGGGTGTGGACGGCATTTGGCAAGGTTGCCTCTATTGGTGTCCGGGTTTCTGGTGGCATCAGTTCCCATGGTCTAGCCATTAATGTGAGAGAGGGGCGGGAACCTGATTATCCCTCAAGGTCCAGGGGGTTTGGGGCTATTATTCCTTGTGGATTGGAAAAAACATCCGTGGTTTCGTTGTCTGACCTTGACCCAGGCCTAAGCCTGCAGGATATCGATACAGCCCTGTTGGCCACCAATCCGTTTCATGATCCTGGATCAGTCAGAGAGATGGTTTAGGTGGGGTTGCATGGATGCCTTTTTTTAGTACAATAAACTGTGTATTCAAAATACTTGTTTGATCGGGGCTGTAGCTCAGTTGGCAGAGCGTGTCGTTCGCAATGACAAGGCCAGGGGTTCGATTCCCCTCTGCTCCACCAGATTAGAATCACATCACCAGATGATGCAAAAGGGGGAAATTATTCACTATTTTGAGCGTTTTATCGCATGGCGTTATCTTCGATCCCGTAAAAAAGATGGGTTTGTTTCCGTCATTTCGACCTTTTCTTTTCTGGGCATTGCCCTGGGGGTGGCCACGTTAATCGTGGTGATGTCTGTGATGAATGGGTTTCGTTATGAGTTGATGAATCGTATTTTGGGGTTTAACAGTCACTTAACCGTCATGGCACTGAATAATCGACCCGTGGACTTAGACGCCATCAAAAAAATCCCAGGCGTAAAAAGTGCCAATCCTGTTTTGGACAAGCAGGCCATTTGTCGCACAGAGCATGGGGTATCTGGGGCCATTGTTCGGTGTGTGAATCCCGGGGATTTGATGGAAAAAAAGCTGATTTCTGAACATATTACCCAAGGGTCTTTGACCCCATTTTTGAACAATAATGGTGGTGATGAGGGGCAGGTGGTGATGGGGTACAAATTGGCGCGCACCTTGGGCGTTCATCCCGGGGGAATTGTTTCTGTGATGGGCGCAGAAGGAGAACCCACAGCTTTTGGAACGGTGCCTCGGACACAAAATTGCAGGGTTGCAGCCCTGTTTGACAGTGGAATGCATGAATATGACAGCGCATTTTTGGTGATGACTTTGACCGATGGCAAAGATTTGTTTGATGTGGAAACCGTTAGTGATCACGAAGTGTTTTTAAAAAACCCAGAGCACATTACCCAAGTTAAAGATGGCATTTTGGCCCTAGGCAATGTCAGTATTCACGATTGGAGAGAAACCAATTCTCATTTTTTCAAGGCCATTCAGGTGCAAAGTAACGTGATGTTTTTGATTTTAACACTGATTGTTGTGGTCGCTGCATTCAACATCGTTTCATGTTTGGTCATGCTGGTCAAAGACAAAACCCGGGATATTGCCATTTTGCGCACACTGGGGGTATCCCAAGGGGCCGTGATGCGTATTTTTTGCTATGTTGGTTTGTGCATCGGTGGATTTGGCACCTTGCTTGGGGGCGCACTTGGTTTGTTATTTGCCAGCAATATTGATGGGGTTCGCAGGGGTCTAGAAGCCTTGTCGGGGGTGGATTTGTTTCGCGCAGAAATTTACTTTTTATCTACATTGCCGGTGCGCATTGAACCAAAAGAAGTGATCCTGGTCGTATTCATGTCGTTGCTGTGCAGTTTTTTGGCCACGTTGTATCCGGCATGGAAGGCCTCGCGATTAAAACCGGTGGAGGGTTTACGGTATGAATAGTGGACAGAGCACGCACTGTGAAAAAGTGATCCTAGAGGCCTCTGGTTTATCCTATCGATACCCTGGGACAAACCGAGATGTGCTGTCTGGTGTGTCTTTTCAGTTGCTGCGTCAAGAGCGTGTGGCGTTAATGGGGGTTTCTGGGGTTGGAAAATCGACTTTTTTACAGCTGTTGGGCCTGTTGGATGTGCCCGTTGCTGGGGATGTGGGGTTGCGTGATGGCAATCAAATGATTTGGACAGGGCGATTAAAGGACGGTCCGCGTACGGCTTTACGTGGAGAATTTATTGGGTTTGTGTATCAGTTTCACCATCTGTTGGGCGAGTTTACCGTTTTGGAAAATGTGATGTTGCCCCAATTGATTGCAGGGCGATCGGCGGCCGGATCCAAGGGTAAAGCCAGAGAATTATTGCATTTGGTGGGCATTGGTGATCAGGAAAAATCTTTTCCCAGTCAGCTGTCTGGTGGGCAAAAACAACGGGTGGCCATTGCTCGGGCCTTGTCCAACGATCCAGACGTTTTGTTGGCCGATGAACCCACAGGTAATTTAGACGAAGTCACCGCCCAAGAAATATTCGATTTGTTTTTGATGTTGGGTCAACAACGTGGTCTCAGTGTGGTCATGGCCACGCACAATGCCGTGTTAAGCACCCAATTTGATCGTGTCTTGCACTTGCATGGCGGGGGATTGCATTCTCACCCTTTGGGGGCATCCTCGGTCCATTGAGCGCTGATGTTTTGGGCCAAGGATTGGGAATGCGTTCTCTTGTTTTCCCTTAAATCCTTCTAAAAAAGGATATTGAACCTGTTTTTTTGGTTGAATTTTTTAACATTATGTCCTATAATGTATCGGTCATTTAACGGTTTTAGATTATGGCCATTCAGACTGCGGATCAGATCAAAGGGCTTGGTCATACAACAGATCCATCAAATTCGATGGGGGAAGGGGGTTACCATCACCCTTCTGATGGGGTGGTTGATGCATTCAAAAACAGGGTTGTACACAAGGGGTTAGAGTTGGGGCACACCATGCTCAGTCCCGCATTGGCTTATCATGCCTTTCCCGTTCCAGGTAAATTTTCCACTGTTCCCAGTAAACGGTTAACGGGTGGATCGGATTTATCTCTGGCGTATTCTCCTGGTGTGGCAGAAGCCTGCCAAGTGATCGAGAAAAATCCCGAGATGGCATCTTTGTACACCATGCGGCAACATTTGGTGGGAGTTATATCTAATGGTACAGCCGTTTTGGGTTTGGGGAATATCGGGGCACTGGCATCCAAACCAGTCATGGAGGGCAAGGCCGTATTATTCCAGTTTTTTTCCGGCCTTAATGCCATTGATTTAGAAATTGACGAACAGGATCCAGACAAATTAATTGATACCATTGTGCGCTTGGCCCCATCATTTGGTGCCATTAACCTGGAAGACATCAAGGCGCCTGAATGTTTTTACATTGAATCAGAATTAAAAAAACGATTGAATATTCCCGTTTTTCACGATGATCAACATGGGACAGCCATCACGGTATCGGCCGCCATTTTAAACGCATTGGAATTGGTGGGCAAAACCATAGAAACCAGCCGATGTGTCATTGCAGGTGCAGGCGCAGGGGCGTTGGCATGCGCCCAGTTGTTGTTGGAATTGGGTTTATCGCCTTCTAATCTGATGGTATGCGATACCAAGGGGGTGATTCATGTGCAAAGGGATGATTTATCGTCGTACAAGCATCCTTATGCCCGAGATACCCACCATCGATCGCTGAGCGAGGCCTTGAATGGGGCGGATATTTTTCTAGGCTTGTCTGGTCCAAACAGTGTGACACCACAGATGATTATGGGTATGGCACAGAGCCCCATTATTTTTGCTCTGGCCAATCCCATTCCAGAAATTTGGCCCAGCGACGTGCTGGGGGTTCGACCTGATGCCTATGTGGGTACGGGGCGTTCAGATTTACCGAATCAGGTCAACAATGTGTTGTGTTTTCCTTATATTTTCAGGGGCGCCATGGATGCGGGGGCCCAGTCCATTACGTTGGACATGAAAAAAGCATGCGTGCGGGCATTGTCTGCATTGGCCAAAGAAGGATTTGTGGATTTAACTGGTGCCTATGATGGGCAAATTCAAGATTTTGGTCCTCAATATTTTTTACCCAAACCGTTTGATCACAGATTGTCCGTTCATTTGCCATTGGCGGTGGCACGGGCGGCTGTGGAAACAGGACAAGTGCCCGTTTTTGATTTGGATTATTATCGTGCATGTTTAATTGGCCGGGCATACAAAGACTTTTTGGTATTTAAAACCTTGTTGGCGCGTTCGATGCCATCACAGGGTTGGGCGCCACGTTTGGGGTACGCCATTGAAACAGACAGCGGTCGTGTTCCCCATGCCGTTTGTGCCGCGGCACGTTTAATCCAGCATTATGGTTTGGCAGACGTTTATTGGATTGGCAATGGTGACATCATCACCGATCAGCTGAAAGACGATTCTGTGTTATCAAACGTTTCTGTTTATGATGTATCCGACCTGCAACAGGGGGGGGTATCCCAAGTACTGGGCACACAACCACAGCATTCTAATGGGGTTATTCGAATCCTGTCGGCAGCAGAGGGTGAGCGCACACACCGTGGTCACGATCAGTACGTCAGCGGATGGAGGCATGGTGAAAAATTACATTTATACTCGCTCTCTGCCCCCACAGATCAGATCAAGGCCTTATTGGAAGCCTGTGGTTGTCGCTTACTGGCGGGGTTTGATGAATGTCATGGTCAGCCCAGAGATTCTGGTACAGGGCCAAGTGATTCTGGCGCAGGGGTGCCTGCTGCTTTCTTTGACCCATCAGCACCCCATTTTGGTGGGTTAGCTGCGCACAATGTCCTGGATGCCGTTTGGCACATTGGTGCGCCTTCTGCCAGCTTGGGTGACCCTTGGTTTGGGCCTGTTCCTTTGTCCGCGCCAATAAATTCTGTGGTCACAGAGCATGATAGTGTACGTTACGCCACGGAATTGTCGTGCTGGACCTTGCTGATGCAGGAGAACCCTGTGTGATAAAGCGCGATTTTCCTGTCGGAGAGAGACCGCACCATTTTTTGCAAGACAAGGTGCCTCTGTTAAAAAAGATCTTGGCGACACCAGAAGATCACGGCGTTTTGCAAAACATGATCAAGGGAATGCCTCCCAGTGAAGTGGCTTATTTGATTCATTATTTGGACGCACCTAGTCGGCAAACGTTCATTCGCCTGTTAAAGCATGATTTTGATCCTGAAATTGTACTTTTTTTGGAACACGATCTACGTGCCGATCTGATTGCCCTGTTATCGGGCACAGAGGTGGTATCCATTTTAAATGTGCTGGAAAGTGATGACGCCTTATCCTTGTTGGCATCCTTGGAAAGTTCGCAAAAATCAGTTGTTCTTTCAGCCATGTCAGAGGAACAAAGAAAACGATTTGTCGATGGGTTGGCTTATCCAGAATCTTGTGCTGGGCGATTAATGCAGCAAGAGCTGGTCACCTTTTCAAAAGATTGGACATTGCAAGAAAGCCTGGATCATATTGCGGGTCTGGATCATGT
This sequence comes from Alphaproteobacteria bacterium, assembly GCA_016870135.1. Classification (GTDB taxonomy): domain Bacteria; phylum Pseudomonadota; class Alphaproteobacteria; order Holosporales; family Holosporaceae. The sequence continues at coordinate 2,044 of VGCF01000008.1, read as the reverse complement.
TCCACACACATTGTACGAAGCCTTTGTGGTCAATTCCGCAGGTCGGCCTGTTGGGGTGGTTCCCTTGGTACAACTGATTCGCGGGCTGAGAAACTCTCCTGTTTCAGACGTCATGGCCATAGATTTCCGCACCATTCCAGCCCAATGGAATCAAGAAGAGGTGGCCTTAACCTTTCGTCTTTATGACCTGATGTCTGCTCCTGTTGTGGATGGGGCAGGTCGATTGATTGGTGTGATTACCGCTGATGATGTGATTGATGTCATCGAACGCAAAGCCACAGAAGACTTATTGCACATGGGGCGTGTTCATTCATCGGACTTTTATCGATCGGCCATTAAAACCAGTTTGGCCCGTATTCATTGGCTGATTATTACATTAATGAACACCATGTTGACCTCTTTGGTGATCAATGAGTTTCAAGAAACATTGAAAAACCAAGTGGCATTAACCGTATTGATGCCTGTTGCGGCGGCAATGGGGGGAAATTCAGGAATTCAGGCATCCACCATAGTCATCCGTGCCTTGGCCACCAAGGAGTTAACCAGTGTCAACATGTGGCGATCTTTTTTCAAAGAAGTTCGTGTTTCCTTGTTAAATGGGCTTGTGTTTGGATTGGCATTGGCGCTGGTGGGTTATTTTTGGTTTGATGATTACCATTTTTCCATTGTTTTGGGTGGTGCTGTGCTGTTTAACATGATTTGGGCAGGTGCAGCGGGAACCATTATGCCTGTCATGATTTCTCATTTCGGGTACGATCCAGCCCTTAGTGCGGGGCCATTACTGACGACGACAACGGATGTCATTGGGTATGTTTTGTTTCTGGGCTTGGCCAAATTGTTTATCGGATAAGATGGTTTCTTTGGCGCGCCATAGGGCTTAACTCATTGTTTCCTATGATGGGGGTTTCTGCCCCTTCAAGGGTGATTATTGATCCTTGCCCATCAGAGAGCCATCTTTTTCACCCGATTATTGTTCTGACGATGGGTCGATTATTGTTCTGACGATGGGTTTTTACCATCATTTTTGAATGAATAATTCATATCAACCAGTACGCTAAATTTATTCTCTATCTCTGTGCTGCTGTTCCATCCGTTTTCATAGGGTTTTGGATTATCATAAGTCGAACAGCAGGACAGTGTGGATTGTTGGACACTGTTTGGTGTTTTTTCGATACTTAGACCCAATACGCGTGCATTTTCTGTGGCTGTTTTTTCGGCGTCCTTCAAGGCCTCTTTGGTTAATTCTTTTTGCAATTCAGCAACCCCAGAATAGAGATACGACACACTTTGTTCAGAAAACACAAATCCTTTTTCCACCAAAGTGTTGGTTGTGTTTTGTACAGCAGGGACCATGTCCAGATTATCCATTGTTACAACGATCGTGTATTGAATAGAAAATTTGTTTTGTTTTTTATCTGAACCATATTCCAAATCTGAAATTCTGATACGCTTGCGATTGTCCACATGAATCATGTTTGGCTTTACGTCCATTCCGATCCAGATTGTCTTTAATTCCTCTATCTGATGATCTATTTTTTGAATCATTTCTTTGTAACAATCGCCACTGACAGATAGGGTTAATTGCAATACGGCACGATCAGATTTAACGGTTTTTTCTGCACGCCCTGTAATGTGTAGGCCAGAGCTGCATTTATCGTTATCATCATAGCCACGAGCGTTGATGTTCATCGTGTTTGCAGTCAATGCGCAGAGCAGCAACGTAAAAGCAATCATTTTTTTTCTAAATACTGTATTCATTGTTTAATTTTTTGTTAAGGGTTACTCTCTTATATTGAACTAAAAAAAACAAAAAATCAACAAAAATTGTTAACATTAAATCAAAAAACTTTAAAATTAGATCCAGGGAATCAGAAAAACCCCAGGATTAACCTGGGGTTGGTTAACAAGGGGCAGAAACCCCTTCAAGGGTGATTATTGATCCTTGCCCATCAGAGAGCCATCTTTTTCACCCGATTATTGTTCTGACGATGGGTCGATTATTGTTCTGACGATGGGTTTTTACCATCATTTTTGAATGAATAAT
>VGCF01000007.1 GCA_016870135.1 Alphaproteobacteria bacterium | reverse complement strand
GAATCTGAAAAAATCTGTATCCAAGGATGGTTATGAGCCATTGACCCCTGCACCGGAGAATGATGGTTATCAGTCATTGACCCCTGCACTAGGCACTGGACTGGATCCCAACTTGAAGCCCCAGAGGAATCAACGTTCGACTGACCTTGACGCAAGTGCGAAACTTGACTAGAGTAAGTCCGAAGATTTTCTCCAGAGCTTAGAGGGAATGACCCCCGAAGAAAGGGATAAGATATTGAAAACAGCAATAAGAGAAGACAATTTGGATAAGGTAAAAGTTATTCTCGCCTCGGGGCAATTAGAAGCACGTCATGTGAGGGAGGGACTGGCGATCGCAGCAATGAAGAAAAATTTGGCGATCGTAAACGCTATTCTCGACCACCCGGATATGGATAGATATACGGTTAATAAAGCACGGCAAGGGGCATCATTATACGGTTCGTCAGCCCTTAGGGCAGCTCTTGAAGCCTGGATCGAAAAGAGGGACAAAGAAAACTAGAGGGCAGAGTTTCCCACCCTACCTGAACATCTGAAAATTAGCTTCGAAGATTTTCTCAAGAAATTAAATGAAATGACCTACAAACAAAATGGTGATAGATTGATAAGAGAATAAAAGCAAGGCAATGAGGGTAACGTAATAGCTCTTCTCAAATCGGCGAAAGAGATAGATAAAAATGCGATTGGGACTGCACTGGAAAGCGCAGTAAAGAAAGAGCATGAGAAAATCGTACGAGCTATTCTCGAATCGGGGAAAGAGATGGATGACGAGGCGATGGGGGATGCACTGATAGAGGCAGTAAAGTGGGGCTATAAGGGGATCGTGCAAGCTATTCTCCAAGATAATCGCCCCGTGAGCAAAGATCAGATGGAGGCAGCACTGAAAAAGGCAAAAGAGAAAGGGTATACAGAGATCGAGGAAATGCTTAAAGCTGAGCAAAGCAGATGATTCGATGAATGGGTTCATCATCTAGGCAAGAGTCAGATGGGGGGGGGTGGATACCCCTCTGCTAGATATGGGCTGCAGATGCCGTTTCCAATGTTGAAAAGGCCGCTGTAACAAGTACAAGGGGTGTGGTCAATGACACAAATTTCCACCCCCCTAGATAAAGAATCGAAAAAATGGGGCGAAAATCCTCCCAGACTGATGGTGCCTGCAGTACGCCCGTATCAATCAAACCATCAAGATCATTGATAATCCAAAGGATGGGTCAACTGCTGTGTCAGCATGTTCATCCTGAACACCTATTTTGGGCCCCTGTGTGGTCTTCGGCAAAAAGATCCATCAATTCGTGGTTGTTTTCCAAAATATCGTGATGATGCCGGCACAATGAAATGTATCGATCATTTCCACCGCAATCGATTTGATCGCCATCAATCACCTTGTTCCCAAAACCATCAAAACGCGCCGTCATGATGGCTTTTTTTCCACAAAAACAAATGGTTTTCATTTCTTGTAAATGATCGGCCCACGCCAATAAATGCTTGCTGCCCTCGAATAACTCGCCTTGAAAATCCGTCCGCAATCCATAAGTCAATACGGGGATATCCAAACGATCCACAATGCGACACAATTGGCGGACGTTTCGTTTGGATAAAAAATGAGCCTCATCCACAAAAATACACGATACCGTGCTCTTTTCCATTGCTTGGGACACCACGTCCAGTACATCCATGTCATTGTTCAAAATAATCGGTACACGCGACAATCCAATGCGTGACATAATCACAGGGCTCCATTGTTCTGCCACCACGGCCGGTAAAAAGCACATGGTATACATACCGCGCTCTCGGTAATTAAAATCCGATTGTAATAACATTGTGGTTTTACCAGCATTCATGGCGGAAAAGTAAAAATACAGCTTGGACAAAACAGAACACTCTCGTGTATGTTGATGGGTTATTATACCGGACTGTGGCACCCATTGACCAGACAGATCTTGAGCAGATCCAGAAATAGAGGTGACGCCCTAGGAGCGCCGCCTCTTCCACCGTTACCCAAGCGCGCCCTATGCCATGGGGCCAAGGGGTTTTTTGCCCAATACGTGCATATGAAAATGTGGAATCACTTGACCAGCATCGGCCCCAGCGTTACAAACCAAACGGTATCCCGATTCCTTAAGATCCATGATGTCGATGACTTTGGCCACCACACGTCGCCAATCCAAAATTTCGTCATCAGAAGCATCACAGAAAAAATCATCCGCCTTGATGTATTTCCCCTTGGGAATAATTAAAACATGAACAGGCGCTACAGGAAAAGCATCATGAAAAGCCATGGTGTGCTCTGTTTCTAAAACAAGACGACAGTCGAGTTCCTTGCGGATCATACGGGCAAAAATATTGTCTGTATGATAGGCGTTAAGATCTAGTTGATTCATTGTGTCTCCTCGTATAGCGTCATCTATTTTCATTCCAAAAAACCCATCCTGGCGGCCTAACCGATGACTATTAATGCCCCCTAAAACTGCTTACTCAGACGACCGAGTACCCAGGCCTATATCACGGGCCACCATGGCCATGGTGGGGTCAACCCTTGATCTTCTCCCCTCATGAAAGCCTGGTGACATCTTACCCCCCCCTATTCACCGCAACACCTCGTTGTCCCTATCTCAGGGGTTACACTTGTACACGGACAGCCCGTACATAGACAACCCCAGCCCAAAAAACGAACCCCTTGTGTTCCACCTGTCGTCTTTTTTGCCCCACTTTCAGCTCTTTCCCCTGGGCGCACCCTCCCCTTTTGCCACAGGGTTCAACGGCTTGGTGGCACCCCAGGTTTTTTTCCTATATCCTTGATGATGCGCAAATGCAATTCCTCTAAACGTTCTGCAGACAGTGGCGATGGCGCCCCCATCATTAAATCACGCGCCTGCTGATTCAGCGGAAATGGAATCACTTCTCTGATATTGGGCGTACCGGCCAACAGCATCACCATGCGATCAATGCCCGGCGCACTGCCCCCATGGGGGGGAACACCATATTGAAAAGCCTTGATCATGGCACCAAATTGCTGATCCACGTGCTCTTTGCTGTACCCCGCGATTTCAAACGCTTTGTACATCACATCAGGGCGATGATTTCGAATGGCACCACTGGACAACTCGATACCATTGCATACGATATCGTATTGATAGGCCTTGATTTGCAATGGGTCCTGGTGCATCAACGCATCCATTTCCCCTTGTGGCATAGAAAATGGATTATGGGAAAACACGATTTGTCCCGTCGCAACGTCTTGCTCGTACATGGGGAAATCCGTAATCCAACATAATTCAAAAGCCGACTCATCGATCAACCCCAACAATTGACCCAAATGGGTGCGTAATTGCCCAGCCAGAGCGGTGGCTGCATCTCTCTTGTCGCATACAAAAAAGACCACACCATGGATGGGAATCGCAGCTTTCAGCACCTCGCACGTTTCTGGGGGGCAAAACTTGACCAAAGGTCCTTGTAACCCATCGGCACCATGGCTGATATACCCCAATCCCTTTGCCCCTTTTTCCATCACCCAGCTTTCCAAATCCTTGAAAAACTTGCGCGATTGCGCCACGGCACCAGGTACCACCAGGGCACGAATGACTCCCCCCTTTTCCACCACCGATTGAAAAATACTGATGTGTATTTGGTCCGTCATGTCCTGAATGATCAGAGGATTGCGTAAATCAGGCTTGTCGGTACCATACATCACCATGGCATCGGCATAAGGAATTCTGGGAAATGGGCCTTGGGTTACGGATGCCTTTGGTGCAAAATGTTCAAAGGTTTTTTGCAACACGGGTTCAAGGGCATTCCAGACGTCTTCCTGACTGACAAAAGCCATCTCCAAGTCTAATTGGTAAAATTCACCCGGCGAACGATCGGCACGTGATGATTCATCCCTGAAACAGGGGGCAATTTGAAAATATTTATCAAAACCAGAGGCCATCAACAGCTGTTTAAATTGTTGCGGGGCCTGGGGTAATGCATAAAATTCACCCGGATACAAACGACTGGGAACCACATAATCCCTGGCACCTTCGGGACTGGGGGCCGTTAAAATCGGTGTTTGAATTTCTAAAAACCCTTGGGCTACCATCATGGCACGCATAAAGGCAATGATTTGACTGCGCGTCACCATGGCTTGATGCATGGCCGGGCGACGTAAGTCTAAAAAACGATAGGTTAAACGAATGTCTTCGGGATAATCGGCATCAGTGTTGACAGGCAAGGGTAAGGCAATGGCGCGGGATAATACATTCAGGGCCTGCACCACCACCTCGACATCGCCCGTATCTAGTCCTGGGTTGCGTGTGTTTTCTGATCTGGCCATGACCAAACCCCCGATCTGCACCACCGTTTCAACGCTTAATGATTCAGCCAAATTCCACTCTGGGTGGCCTTCTTCTAGCACACACTGGATCATACCGTAATGGTCACGAATGTCCAGGAAAATTAATCCCCCATGGTCACGCTTGCGGTGCAGCCATCCACAGACTTTAACCTGTTGATTCAAATGATGCAGACGCAACGCTCCGCAATGATGGGTTCGGTATGCAGTATGCTGCAGATGAGTTTCTGAAATGGCTTCAGGTTGACCTGTGCTTGCTCCTTGTGTTGACATGGATGGTTCACGGCTGGTGCGATCTGTCATAAAGAATGTAAGGCGTCATAAAATACGTAAACCCATGATCTCAGAAAACAGCCTCGTCGGTCAATGTGCCCCCCCCTACAACCAAGTCCCGTTTACAAAAAGGGGAATCTTCCCCTTTGCTTCCCTGTGGGATGTATGTACAGATCGTATGGTGGTTCATCCCTGGTGATTGGCGTTGACCGCGTTGTCACAGATGATCGCGTACAATACCCAACGGGTTTCTTTGACACCATTGTCCCTTCTTAAAGATGCTGCTCTTTGTTCCATACCGTTTGCTCCATACCCTTTTCTCTATGCCGTTTGCGCCAAAAAATCTTTTCCTTTACGCACAAATCGGTGCAGAACCATGGACAAGGATCGTGGGATTAACCCCATCCCCAGCCTTATTCTACATCCAAAAAGCTGCGTAATTTTTTCGATCGTAGGGGATGTTTTAATTTCCGCAATGCCTTGGATTCGATTTGTCGAATACGCTCTCTTGTCACTTGAAAGCTCTTACCAACCTCTTCCAGCGTATTTTCACTGCGTGTACCAATCCCAAAACGCATGCGTAACACCCGCTCTTCTCGTGCGGTCAGCGAAGACAGAACCTCGGTTACCACCCCCTTTAAATCACTCAATATAGCCGCATTAATAGGCGAAACCGCATTTTCATCTTTTAAAAAGTCAACAATATGGCTGTCATCCTCATCACCCACGGGGGTGGCCAGACTGATGGGCTCCTTGGCAATTTTCAAAATCTTTTTGATTTTTTCTGCCGGTATACCCATTTTGACAGACAATTCCTCTGGGGTGGGCTCTTGACCCGTTTCATGAACCAATTGTCGAGACACGCGCACCAACTTATTGATGGTTTCAATCATGTGCACCGGAATACGAATGGTTCGTCCCTGATCGGCAATGGATCGCGTAATGGCTTGACGAATCCACCATGTGGCATAAGTAGAAAACTTGTACCCGCGTTGATATTCGAATTTATCCACAGCCTTCATCAATCCGATGTTGCCTTCTTGAATTAAATCCAGAAATTGCAATCCTCTATTGGTGTATTTCTTGGCAATGGAAATGACCAGACGTAAATTGGCGCCGATCATTTCTTTTTTGGCATGTTCCGCCTCTTCTTCTCCGATCTGGACATCACGAATGACTTTACGCAATTGATCCAGTGGCATGGAAACCGTATCGGAAATATGTTGAATTTGAACGGAAATCTCTAATAATGTATTGTGATGGCGTTCAAAAAATGTTTTCCAACTGGCCGATAATGACCCATCTTTGCTTAGGGTTTCTAACCATTGAACGGGATTACTGGGTGTATAACGATCCAAAAAGTCTTTACGTCGCACCCCACAGGATTCAGCCAGCTTTAACATTTGCGAATCCAGCTGTAATAAATCCTTTTGAAAAGAACATATCCGCGCAATCAATTCCTTGACCCGCTGGGGTTGCAAGCGCAATTCCTTGAACAAATGAAATAATTCTTGGCAATTCTCCTCGTTTAATTCTTTTCCCAGCATCAAAAATGCATCCAGACGCTCTATGAATACATCGGGATTGATCACCTCTTCTAAGGGTTCTTCCTCTGATGCATCCACCACGGGTACAGCCAGATTGCTGATGGGAATGTCCTTTTCCAGATTAACCAAACCAGCCTCGTCATCTTTTTCGGAAAATCCCTTGTCTTCCTCAAGGTCAAACAAGGCTTTTAACAGCATGCTGCCCGAAGCAACCTCGTCGCGCCATTGGCCCAATTTCTCAAAGGTTAACGGACAACAGCACAGGGCCACAATGATTTTTTCCCGACCCCGTTCAATGCGTTGCGCGATCTGAATTTCTCCGTTTCGTGACAACAGGGCAATGGTTCCGATTTCCTTTAAATACAGACGTACTGGATCATCAATACGCGACCACTCTTCTTCCATAGATTCTTCCTGGGAATCGGTTGGATCAATGGAAAAAAAACCTTGGCCATCAGAATCAGGAATATCATCCTCAACCAGAGAAATACCCGCATCGGACAAAGAATCCGTCACAAAGTCCAAAACATCTTGGTTGATATGGCGAACGGCAAAAGCTCTGCACACATTGTTGTGGGTCACAAACCCTTGTTCTTTTCCCTTTTCAATCAACCGCGCCATGGCCTTTTTAACGAATTTATGATTTTGAAAATCATCATCATCGGCCCAATTTTTTCTTGATCCCGCATCAGAAAGCCCCTCGTCTTCTTCCCGTTCTATCAAATCTGTTGTTTTTATCATGTGACCTCCTAAAATTCTCTGAGATTTTTCAAACGCTCCCATGTTCCAGGCACCTGCATCAATTCTTTTTTCAATGCGACCAATTCTGAATTTTGATACAATTGGGTTTGATAGCGATTAAAAAGATCATGCCAATAGGTTTCAAAACACGCCGTATCTCCTGGAATATGCAAAGAAACGGCTGAAATTTGTTTCTGCCAATCTGGACCCAGAAATTCTTGTAATGGCGAAAAACAAGCCCCTTCTTCCCATGATACCAAATAATTGCGCACATGTAACCACGCACTTTCCCCAGAAAAGGCCATGGCGGACAATGATTCTCTGACACGATCAATCAAAAAAGGCTTTAACACCAACAATCCCAATAAAATTTTTTGATGCAACACCACCCCTGGTGCCACCGGAACAGCAGCATGTGACGATTGTTTTCGATTTTGATAAAAGAAATCCTTGTACAAACGACGAATATACAAATGCTCGATACTCGCAACCCATGTTTCCCACTGCTCCACCGCCTCTGCTTTTCGCTCTGGCGTCATGGGTTTTGCAAACAAATGAGACCATAAAAATTGACTCAATGGCACAGCCTGATTCACCACTTTTTCCAATGCTGCTTGACCATGGGTTTGAATCAATGCATGAGGATCCAATTCTGGAGGCATGGTGGCAAATTTTAAACTAAAACCAGGTTTGATCAGGGGCAAAGCCATAATGGCCATTTTTAATGCGGCTTTTTGTCCCGCCCCATCGGGATCAAAGCACACCACGGGCTCTGGGCACTGTTTCCACACCAAGGCCAGTTGGGCTGTGGTCAGAGCCGTACCCAACGGGGCGACGGCACCATAAAATCGTGCAGCGGAAATGACATCCAAATACCCCTCCACCACCAATACAGGTCGGCCCACGGGAATGACTAATGATCGATACAAATTCTGTCCCTTGATAAACAAAGGTGTTTCGGGTGAATTCATATATTTTGGCTGCTCATGACCCAGCGCCCTGCCCCCAAAAGCCATCACTTTACCCGTTGCCGTGACAATGGGGAACATGATGCGATTGCGAAATCGATCAAAATATTCTCCTGTTCCTGTACGCTGCATCACCAATCCTGCTTTTTCCATACACGACGCAGAAAAACCCAAATTCTGACCATGACTCATTAACCCGTATGCAGGAGCCCAACCAATACGAAAACGACGAATTTCCTCTGGGGTGATACCCCGTTTGTTCAAATAAGCCATCGCCACTGTATGGCCACTTAACTGATCTTGAAACCATTGACACGCCATTTCCATCGATCGCCACATTTCTTTTACAGCATAATCTTGCAAGGTGCTCTCGTTGGTTTCCCTGGGCAATTCCATGCCAACAGAGCCCGCCAACATAATCACCGCATCGGTAAAGGACGATCGTGTATGTTGACGCACAAAATCAATCACGTCACCACGTGCCCCACACCCAAAGCAATGATACGTGCCTCGTGATGGATTCAGACTGAACGATGGGGTTTTTTCTCCATGAAATGGACACAACCCCATCATCATTTTTCCTTTTCGCAATAAGCGCACGTGCTTGCCCACCACGTCGGTTAACGAAATGCGTTGACGCAATGTGGCAATAAAGGCATCGGAAAATTTCATTTTGGTTCTGGAATCGATGGATTGTTTCATGTTTCATTATACCACAAAATCCCCTTCATCAGCCTCCATAATCCAGTACGATGCCCAGGTCTCTTCCGTATTCCAGACCACAGACCACCATGTGTTGGGTGTGCACAGATCTGTGGTTAGAATATCCCCACACAATCAGAGACAACCACCAATCATCCAGAATCCAACACACCCTGGGGTGTAACAACGGCACCAAACCAACACAGCCGTTACCAGGGATGCCTACTCGCACAACAACCACCATGGATCAACAGTTTTTTATCATTGTTTTGTTATGATCAATCAAGCCTTGTTTTAAAAACACAATAATGAATCAAAAATTGCGCCAAATAATATTGATTGTTCCGAATTCGCTTTACTCCATTCTGTTGGCCCATATGCACCGTTTGATTCGATGTAAACAGGGGGTATGGCTTGTATCCATCATGACGATGATCTTGACCATGGGTTTACGTCCCATGGATCACCACAATGCCTCCCATCATTGGATTAAAAACTGTCACAAACAGATCGCCATATCAGAACATGATTTACCCTTTGCCCATCATTGCGCGTTGTTACAACAGCATCACCGCAACAGTTTTATTCCTCTGCGCGCACGCGGTCAGTGTGATCCTTTTTCTGAAATGACCATGATTAAAAGCTTAGGCAACATACGCTCTGGCACGCTCTAGGTCGGCCAGAGTATCCACACTGATAAAGATCTCTTTCCCCAACAAAACCCCTGCAATGGTGATGTTGCGATCCATCATTCGCAATTGTTCCAAGGATTCTTTCAGCTCTCTTGGCGTTTGTGGCCATTGTGAAAATTGTTTTAACACAGACCGACGAAAGGCATAGACCCCCAAATGAGTATACTCTGACGTCCAATCATGGCGTGTAAAATCCACACACTGGATCCAGGATTGTCCTGCAGGGTCCTGCATCATTTGAACACGCACATGGACGGACCCTGTAACGCTGGGGTCTTTTGGTTGAACAAAGGTCGTCATATCCACACAAGGCATGGAAAAAGGCTGTACAATCGATCCCAAAACCGATGATGGAAAATAAGGCAAATCGCCCTGAACATTGATCACGTGAGTGTAATACCCCTCTGGATCAAATCGATCCACAGCCTGGGCCAAACGATCCGATCCAGTGGCGTGCTCTTTTTGTGTCATGACGGCACGTCCCCCTACTGCTGTGATGGCATCAGCAATGTCTTCATGGTCACAGGCCACCACCACAGGGGCAATGTCTGCCTCGCACGCACGCCGCCACACATGAACGATCATGGGCTCTGTACCAATCATAGCCATGGGTTTATGGGGCAAACGAACAGAATTCATGCGCGATGGAATCATAATAATCGGACGAATAGGGCTCATTATAATGATCGATATGGTTTATATAATTTGAAACTATATTATACCTCCTGAGGGGCTGTGAATACCCTTGCTTTTGATTTTTTATGATGCATTGGACCACTTTATCCTCAGCGCAGTCCCCGGGGTAAAACCAGAAAAAGACGACCTATCCAACACTGTGCCTAGGCTTTATGCCCAACAAACGGGTAAAAAGGGAAACGTATCCTCCTATTTTGTTGATCAATGGGGGCTGGACCAGCATACAGGGAAAACTCTGAATCTAGGCCAAAAACCACGCCCCAAAAATTCCCCACGTCAAGAATAATGGGGCAAAGCCGACAATGAAAAATCTTGATACGACAGGGATTTCGTCACCCGATCGATTTCAGACAACGCCGCCAACATTTTTCCAACATCAGCCAATGGCACCATATTGGGACCATCACTGGGCGCAGAATCTGGATTGGGATGGGTTTCTAAAAACAATCCCGCAATGCCAACGGCTGTGGCTGCTCTGGCCAACAACTCTATACACTCTCTGTCGCCACCGCTGCTGTTGCCTTTTCCACCGGGCCTTTGGACGGAATGGGTAGCATCAAAAATAACGGGGTATCCATTTTTACCCATGATGGCCAAACCGCGCATATCGTTGACCAGCAAATGATACCCAAAGGTGGTACCACGTTCGCACATCATGATATTGCTGTTACCGACAGATACGGCTTTTTCCACCACGGTGTGCATTTCCTCTGGGGACAAAAATTGGCCTTTTTTGATGTTCAACGTTTTGCCCGTTTTCGCAGCCGCCACAATCAGATCGGTTTGTCGGCATAAAAAAGCAGGAATTTGTAAAATATCCGCCACTTCGGCCACCGCTTCACACTGTTCAGGGGTATGCACATCCGTGATGATGGGGCATGCATATTTTGCCTTAATTTCTAGAAAAATCGCCCGTGCGGCTTCCCACCCTATGCCACGAACCCCATGGATGCTGGTGCGATTGGCCTTATCAAAAGAGGCCTTGAATACGTACGGTATGCCCAATTTTCCACACTCTGACACCATGGTATCGGCAATCTGCAGGGCAATGTCTCGACTTTCTATAGAACACGGGCCCGCCATGATCCCCAAGGGCAAATGGTTTCCAAAAGCAACCGATGACGAAACGGGAACATCGCGAACAACGACACCGCTTTTTAATACGACCGACATGACAATTCCTGTGATTTTAGAGGATTAAAAACGAATTTTTACCGGGGTTTTACCGGTGGTTACAACAGGATGCATGGGCGAATCCTGGGCCATTAGCGTCAGGCAGGACACAACTTGCTGTTGGTTAGGCAGATTTTTTCACCCGATCTTTGCTCTTTTTCTTGGATTTTGCATTGGTCTTTGATAAACTTTTCAAGGGCTTCTTTTTAGAGTCTGTCATGACCACTGGTTTAGAGGCCACAGCAGGGGTAACACTGGAAGCCAGTGCGCTTTTTGCACCAGAAGTTCGTCCAGAATGATCTGCAGAGGATCGTTGTGCGGAATTGCTTTGGCCATTGTTTGAACCAACCACCGCTACGGCCTGTTTTGCCGCCACAACGGGCAATGCACCCGATGGCTTGGGGGCTGATTCGCTTTTCCCGATGGGTTCTGTACCGATCTGAGAGTCTTTTTTGATCAAAATGGCCATTCCCAGACAATCGGCAAAGAAAATAGCTGCCAAGATAGCTGTTACCCGAGTCAAAGGATTTTTTCCACTGCGTGAGCCTGGTAACCCGCCGCTTCCTCCACCGGCGCCAGCATCTTCTCCGCGCTGGATTAAAATCACACCAATCAAAACCAAAGTGACCAGTAAATGAAAAACCAACAGAAACTCGCGCATAATTTTAGCCCTTGGCTTTTTTACAAGATTATCCCAAGCATGCATTGTTGTAAAGTTTTTTCATTTGCACGCGCAGGCCCTTTATCCCCCCACCCGATGAATGACCACATCCCTCCATAACGTCTGATCCTGCCATTCCTCTCCTGGACTGACAAAATCCAAGGATACGGAAATATATCGCTCTGGCATCAATGGTCCCAAACGATCTGGCCATTCAATGATACAGCGCTCATTTCTGATGGTTTCGTTTAACCCAAGGGGAGCAAGATCTGAAAACGCTTCTATGCGGTACAAATCCACATGCCAAATGGTTCCTGTGCTGGCTGAATAGGCCAACATAATGGGAAAAGATGGACTGGGAATATGGACCAGGTTCGGAATCAAAATACGCAACAGGGCTCTGGCAAAGGTGCTCTTCCCCACCCCAATAGGACCAAACAACAGTACAGGGCAGCCCGGAGCAATGGCTTTGGCCACCGTTTCAGCATGGTGTGGCACATCATTTTGATGCACGCAAAAGGACGGCATGGCGAGATCCTATAGATTTTATCTGTACAGTATGGTATCCTGTTAATATAAGAACCGTACAGGTATTTTTTATGAAAAAAGGCATTCATCCGGACTATCACCCCATTACTGTGGTGATGACCAATGGTTCAACGTTTCGAACGCGCTCTACTTGGGGAAAACCAGGTGACAGCTTACAGTTAGAAGTTGACCCAACCTGTCACATCGCCTGGACTAAAGAACAGCACTTTGTGGAAAAGGGCCGCTTGGCACGCTTTAATCAGCGCTTTCAAATGGGCAAATTTACGGTGGCTCAGAATAACTGATCCCAAGCATAGTCACAGGATGGTGTAGAGACTTTTTTACCCATCCTGATCATGTTCGTTTTAAACTGTATTATTGAACCCCATGGTTTTTTGAACAATTTTTTTGACGTATTCTGCTTTCATCTCTTTAATCGATGATCTACTTAACCCACGAGGTCGAGTAACCAAACGTACCATTTCAAATGTAGTTTTCCGATTGAGATTAAGACTAAACACACTTGAGCCCCCTCGATAACAGAGTATCTGAAATACTCTGCACAGTTTGTGTGGACAGACAAGTCCCATTTTCTCCACATATTCCATTGTGAAAACACCGTGAATAGGGCTGGTATATAGGCCGACCATTCTGCCGGTTTACCCCCAAAGGCAATCGATCCGGCCCCCATCAACAAAACAAACAAGAGAGCAAAACGAACCGCCATTAACCAGCCTAATATTTTATGTCCTTTTTTTGGGCCCATTTTTAAGGCCAAGGAATAGATACCTGCTGGAACATCCTCGGGAAGATCTTGAAAAGCGTAAAGCGTATCATAAGAAACTGTCCAAATGATGCCATAGATGTACAAAACCAATAATCCCCAAGAAAATGGCGCCCCTGTCATGCATGGGGACATCCACACGGACAAATTAAAAATCAGACCCAGCAGAATTTGGGGATAGTACGTAAAGCGCTTGCACCACGGGTAAATCAGGGTGCCCAATAAACCTATTCCAGCAATCAGAATGCACGACAAGGGCAAAAAGTAAGAAAAAACCAGAATACCCGTGATGAAAAATCCTACGGCAAGGCCCACCATGGCCCACGACGGGGGATGGGCAACCAATGGGCGATGTTTTGTTCGCGTCACCTTTGCATCCAACGATCGATCAACCCAATCATTATAAAAACAACCCAAACTGCGCGCCCATATTGCGCCTGCCGTGATCCATAACGCCACAGAGTAAGTCCCTCCACACCAGATAAACCCCCAGTAACCCGGTATCACCAACAATATCCATCCAATAGGAGAATTCAACCTCATGACATCAAAGCACAACGGAACCGCCTGGGTAAGGATCTGCACCCGTTTAAATTGTCCCACAAATGCTGCAACAATTTTGGCAACAGATTTGATCAAAGCCATTGTATTTCAAGCTTTTTTATCCACTGGGCGTATTTATACCATATAAATGGTATGCAGCCTAGAGTAATGCTAGACCGTGTGGTACCCAAGATTTTGGGACAATGATGCGAAGATTGTGGATGTGACCCCCGTCGTGGGGATGTTGGGACTGCTGTGTGGCGATTTTTTGTGGGTAACCAAGATTTTTCTATATATGGTGGGTGATACTGGGATTGAACCAGTGACCCCTGCCGTGTGAAAGCAGTGCTCTGCCGCTGAGCTAATCACCCCTTGATTACAGTGTGCTGTGGTTTTTTACAATCGTCAAGACAATTTTAATCCGCTGCATACAGAATAGGTTTTCAATCTGCAGTTTGTATCATGGCCAATAATATCGCACCAGAAATCCCTTTGTGGTATAATGTTAAGGCTTTTTCCCCATAAAATCATTGTCGATTATGGCCCAATTGCCATTATCCCCCGAAAAAAAGCTGGAAAAACCTGCTTTTTCAGCGCTGACGCTGTGGTTAACAGATTTTTTAGATCATGTGGATATGGCCCTTTTTATGTCCCTATCCCCCCTGTGGTACACCATTTTGTTTCCAGAATCCTGGACGCTGACCGAAAAAACCCAATGGTTTCATAGTTTGAAGTTTTTAACATCGGTCCTGGTTTATCCTCTGGGCGCCTTTGTGTTTTCCAGTATTGCTCAGATAAAATCTCCGGTTGTGGCCTTGCGTTGTTCGGTATGGGGATTTTCCCTTTGTACCATGGCTATGGGGCTGATTCCGACACCATGGCCATTTTTTGGACTGCACCTGATGGCGGCGTGTCGTTTTTTACAATGCTTTTTTGCCCGCGGCGATCGCACCATCGGCCCCATTTATTTAATGGCCAACACCCCCAATGCCACAGCTCTGGATCGGGCAGTGATTTACGATGTGGTTTTAATATCTGGACAATGGGTGGCGCAAATGATTGCGTACGCCTTGCTAAGCGCCAATGACCTGTTTTTATGGAGAATTCCATTTATTGTTGCAGGCATTGTGGGGTGTTTTTGCGCCTATTTTCGATTCAAAAATACAGAAAAAGCCAAACCCAGCATTGCACTGAACCCCACTGCCCTGCCCTTTGCCCAACGCCCATCCTGGAAATGGTTTGCGGCTTTGGCCTGCATGACTGGGCCTTCTTATTTATTTTACGATCTCTGTTTTTATCTGATGACGGATTTTGTTCCCATGGTGACGTCCCTGCCCTTTACCGCTTTGGCGGGCCAAAAAGGGTATTTATCCCCGTTGGATATTACCATCCTTGTTGGCTCTTACTTTACTTTAAAGCGCTTGGATCTGACGGCACACCGGTTGATGTCCATCATGTCGGGAATAGGCATCATCGGCATTTGCATTTTAATTCCCATGTTTTCCGCCCTATCCCTGTATCCCAATCTGTTGTATGTCGGATTTTTTCGATGCGTTTTAATTGCTCTTGGCGTACCGTATGCGTTATGCCTGTTTATTTTGTTACGACAAGCCATTGCATCCAGCTCTAAACCCTATTTATTTATCCCCTTTGCCCAAGTAATCGGAACCATTTTCCTGGGCCACAGCACCTGCATGATCAGTTTTAAATTGTACAATCTGCTGCCTTATTCCGGTACAGCTGGTGTGTACGGTTCCTTGGTGTGCGCACTATCCCTGTGGGGAAATCGCTGGTTTAAACGTTTTGCCCTGTCCACTCCCGCCCCATCATAACCCAACGCGCATACCGTCATAAGCTGGGATAATATGCTGGGGCAATTGGGCACACAAGGTATCGTAATCCATCTCTGTACCCATATGAATCAAGACGGCTTTTTTGGGTTTTAAACGATCAATCCAATCCATGGTAATGTCCCAATGGGCGTGGGTACCTTTTGGATGCATCCCCATGCAATCGACAAACCATACGTCCAAATCGGATAAACACGCCATGGCATAATCATCGAGCGCTTTTACATCCGTCGAATAAGCCCAGTTGGAAAACCGGAACCCCAAACTGGTGCTGTACCCGTGATCTTGTTTAAAAGGTTTAACCTGGGCGTGAGATGCAGAAAACATACCCGTTATCCGTTGTGGGAACAAGAATGGGGCATACGGGCGCTTTTCCCCACCATCACAGGCATAAGGATAACGCGCATGAATCAGATCAAAGGTATTTTGATCCATCCACACTGGAATGGGGTGCCCTTGAGCTACGGAAAAAGGCTTTAAATCATCCAATCCACCAATATGATCAAAATGGGCGTGGGTTAAAATCACCCCATCAATGCGATCGATTTTTTCTCGTAAAGCCTGTTGTCGAAAATCTGGCGTCACATCAATCAGCCAATTTTCTGAACCAAATCGCACCATGGCTCCACAGCGTGTGCGTGTGTTTTTACTGCACGCCGGATCACAATCCCCCCACTGATGGCCCACCAAGGGTACACCAGCCGATGATCCGCACCCCAAAATACACAGTTCTGTTGCTGAAATCATGGCGCACACCTGTTTCAAAAAATTATCATCATTATGAATACGATGCCCTTCAATATCAATCATAACGCTGTGGTGTGATGTTGCCTCATGCATGCCTTTTGATCCAACGGCATGATGGGCCTGGATACACCTAATCTTTTGTATGCTGCGACCTATTGTCCTGGTAAAAAGAGGCATTTTGATGTATCATTTGCTTTATTTGTATCGCATTTTTCATGCCGCTTTCTGAATCCTATTCTTCTACATCGTCTGTATCCTCTACCCAATCTCGAACAGGAAAAGTCTGGATCCATCCCCAAGATTGCGAACGCACCATCCTCTTTTTGAAACAAAAATATGACATTTCTGATATGGCGGCCCGTTTGGCCTATCACCGTTTGAATTCCCTGGATGAAGCTGACGAAATATTTTCACCCTATTTACGTCACCAGTTGCCTGATCCGTCTTTTTTACCGGATGCAGAATTGGCTTTTGAACATACCTTTGCCTGTCTGTTGGATAAAAAACCCGTAGGCGTTTGGGGTGATTACGATGTGGATGGAGCGTGTTCTGCGGCATTGTTGGTGAAATATTTTCAGGCGTTGGATATTCCCGTTTCACCCTATATTCCCGATCGCTTTCAAGAAGGATATGGGCCCAATGCAGCGGGGCTATTATCCATAAAAGAGCAAGGCATCGACACCGTATTTATTGTGGATTGTGGCACCACGGCCTTCCAGCCGCTGGCCGCAGCAAAAGAATATGGCCTAACCGTTATCATCATCGATCACCACCGTGTGGCCCCAGAACACCCCATCTGTCACGCCCTGATTAATCCAAAACGTGCGGACTATACGGGCCCATTGTTGTTACAGCAATTGTGTGCCGGGGGTTTGGTATTCTTATTTCTGGTGGGCCTAAACCGCTATTTGCGCGATCAAAATTATTTCGATCAAAATGGCATCAGCGAGCCTGATTTGTACAGTTTTCTAGATCTTGTGGCGCTGAGCACCATTTGCGATATGATGCCGTTGCGTCACATCAATCGCGCCTTTGTAAAACAGGGCCTAAAAGTGATGCGAAAACGCCACAATGTGGGGCTGACCTGTTTAACGGACGCTTGTCGGATCAAGGGCGTGCCCAGCCCCATTCATTTAGGTTATACCATTGGCCCACGTATTAATGCAGGCGGTCGTATCGGTGATGCCTCTTTGGGGGTGCGTTTATTATCGTGCGATGATAAACCAGCGGCCATTCAAATGGCCCAAGAACTGAACCAACTGAACCAAGAGCGCCAAGCCATTGAACGCAGCACCTTAGAACAAGCCATGCAACAGGCCCAAATGCAGAAGGATAAACCTTATATTTTTGTATTCGGTGACCATTGGCACGAAGGGGTTTTAGGTATTATGGCCAGCCATATTAAAGAAGCTTTTTTCAAACCATCGTTTGTACTGACGGTAAAAGGATCGTGGTTAAAAGGGTCAGTGCGATCCATTCCAGGGATGGATATTGCCGATTTAATTCATCGGGCCTGCCAAAACAATCTGCTGGTCACAGGGGGTGGTCACCCCATGGCTGGGGGGTTAACGGTGGAACGAGAAAAATTAGACGAATTGCTGGTCTTTATTGATCAGTTTTTTCAAGAATGCGAGAGCACCCCAGAATCGCCCACCATCCCCATTGATATGGCCATTACTTTTGAACAACTGCGTGCACCAGAATTTTTCAATGCCCTGGATTATGTTGGTCCATTTGGCGCCGATTATCCTCAACCAAAATTTTTGGCCTCTAATTTGCTGCTA
The DNA here is from genome assembly GCA_016870135.1 of Alphaproteobacteria bacterium. Taxonomy (GTDB): domain Bacteria; phylum Pseudomonadota; class Alphaproteobacteria; order Holosporales; family Holosporaceae. The sequence continues at coordinate 5,697 of VGCF01000007.1, read as the reverse complement.
GAGAACGTTAAACCCTTTGGTTATAATCATTTGCGCATGTACGGTATTCAACCCAACGGACAATCGCACGCCATGGTGTTTTTTCGTCAAGCCGACAAAGAAATTGGCCAATGGTTACTGTCTAAACCGTCTCACCGGGTGGATTGTTTATTAACCATCCAATCAGAATACCGATGGGGATATCAACGCGCCCTGCTGATCATAGAGGATATTGCCACATGCTAACCTTGAACCCTGCAGCAGAACACTGCCCTCCTCGTCAACCCATTATTGTGGGAAAAGTGCTCACCACCCACGGTGTACGTGGCCAGATCAAGGTCCACAGTTTTATGCAAAATCCACAGGATTTAGGAAACACCAGTCCTTTTTGGATCAATGATCAGCATTTCACCCAATGGAGTCATTTCAAACCCATGGGAAAACCTGCTATTTTCTTGGCCAGTTTGGCCAGTGTGGTGACCATGAATCAGGCGGAATCCTTTCGTCACGCCCCCATCATCATTGATCGATCCCAGTTGCCCAACGTAGAAGGAGCAGTCTATTATCAGGATTTGGAAGGCAAAGCCGTTACCGATTGCCATGGCACCCCCATGGGCCAAGTCGTCCACGTCCATGATTTTGGTGCCGGGCCCATCTTGGAATTATCAGAAACAGGGTTAATGATTTCTTTTTATGCCATTGTTGATGCGGATTCTGATGTTTTGCAATTAAAATCTGCCCTTGAAACGTTTCTGTAAAGTCAGGGTGCATCCCATGGGTGCATCATTCAGCGGTTTTTACTGTCTCATTAAAGATTGCTCTTAAATACGCGTCGGCATCAAAACATAATGGACCGTGGAATCCGATGGGTCTTGGAACAATGCAGGGGAAAGGCCATCCTTGAACAGCATCACAATATTTTCTCCCTTGATGTGTTGGCAAATGTCCAAAACATATTTCGGATTCAATCCCAAAATTAATTCTGCACCGGCATAGGTTACAGACAAGGTTTCCTGAGCAGATCCATACTGTTGGCTGTGGGCGGATAGGGTCAAAGTGTTGTCAGAAAAAACCAACTTGATGACCCGTTGTCGTTCTGAACTGACCATCCCTACACGTGCCATGGCGTGTTCCAGATCCTTAACATCCATTTCAATGCGGTGCGGGTGCCCCTCTGGGATGGCTTGCTGATAGTCTGGAAATTGACCCTCTAGTAATCGTGATGAAAAATGACCACCAGCAAAAGAAAACATCATTTGTTGATTAGAAAAGGACACGTCTATTTCCGCAGATGATTCGGCCAACAATTTACACAATTCAGAAATGGCTTTGCGTCCCACAATCACATTGGGTGCCGCCATTAAATCGGCTGCTGGAACAGGTAACCAACTTAATGCCAATCGATGGGCATCGGTGGCCACCGCGCGCCATGTATCCCCACAGGGATGAAAATAAATGCCATTTAATGAATACCTGGCTTCTTCGTTTGACATGGCAAAGCGTGTATCGTCAATGATTTTCTTAAAGTGATTGGCCTGTATTTTTAAGGAAAAAGGCAAAGCTTTTGGATGAATTTGAGGAAAATCTACGGCATCTAATGTGGGAACATTAAATTCGATGGTTCCACTGGCCACGCGAATCACGCCATCGGGTAACGTATTGAGAACAATCTGTCCTTCGGGTAATTTTCGAACAATATCGTGTAACAAATGCACAGGAACCGTAATCATTCCGGATTGATGAACCAGAGCAGGAATGACTTCCACCAAGCTCATTTCCAAATCCGTTCCCATCAAAGACATGCTGTCCCCCACGGCTTCCAATAAAACATGGGTCAAAATGGGGGTGCTCCCGCGGCGTTCGATCACACTTTGTTGATGGCCCAATACTTTTAGAAATCGACTTTTTTCGACGCTAACATGCATGATGGTTCTGTGAGGAATGGGTTGCCCAGCCCCCACCCTTTCTGGATCATGGGAAACGTGGTTCAATCCCGACGTTTCAGAGTGTCTGCGGGCGATCATCGATGCATTCAAAGGGGCTTCCATGGGGTGTGTTCCTAAAAAGGGTTACAAAAGAGAAAATGAGAAAAATAACACCGTTATTTTATCTATTTTACAGATCATAAAGCAAGCGGAAAAGGATGATTCAACCTGATACAGATCTGTTCTCCAAAGAATGCCTTAACAGTCCCACATCCTCTGCCACGCCAGGATCTTTTTCCAACAAATCCTCGACTGTGGCAATGGCATGCATCACAGTGGTATGGTCACGCCCTCCAAAATGTCGGCCAATGGCGGGCAGTGAAATGGTGGTCATGGCTTTGATCAAAAACATGGCAATTTGTCTGGGTCGGGTAATGGCTCGCGACCGTTTGGCCGAATGTAAGTCCGTTAGTCGAATGTGGAAATATTCACACACCCGTTTTTCAATGTCTTGAATATTGACACTCTTTAACGGTGGACGCAGAACATCCTTTAATACGTTTTGCACCAAACCCAAAGACAGGCTGCGCCCAACCAACGTACTGTGCGCCATCACACGGGTTAACGCGCCCTCCAGTTCTCGTACACTAGAGGAAATGTTCTCGGCCAAAAATTCTAATATTTCCATGGGAAAATTGATGGGCTGCAGGGCTGCTTTGCTCTGTAAAATACCTAAACGTAACTCATAATTAGTGGGATGCAAATCGGCTGCCAATCCCCACCCCAATCGTGATTTAATCCGTTCTGGTAATCCTTCGATATCGGATGGCGATTTATCTGCCGAGATCACCACCTGTCGTTGGGCATCAACCAGAGCATTAAAGGTGTGGAAAAACTCTTCCTGAGTCGATTCCTTGCCGCTGATAAATTGAACATCGTCAATCATCAGCACATGCACAGATCGAAACCGTTCTTTAAAAGCCATAATATTTTTAAATCGCAACGCCCGAATAAAATAATACATGAATTTTTCGGCCGACAAGTACAACACCTTTTTTCGCCCCTGAGAACGCTGCACAATGGTGTGGGCAATGGCGTGCATTAAATGGGTTTTTCCATGCCCCACGGGTCCATATAAAAACAAGGGATTATACTTGATTTCATCCGATTCAGCCACACAGCGTGCGGCAGAATAGGCAAATTCATTGGGCTTTCCCACCACAAATTGATCAAAGGTAAAGCGTGGATCTAATGGCGCCGTGGGAATATCGGTTTCATCATCCATGGGGATCATGTGAGAGAGTTCGGGAGAAAAATCCAGTTCTTTTTCCACCTCTGTCACCACCGGATTCAAAATCTGTAACAACACCACATCATGGCACCCAGGAATTTCTCGACGTAATACTGTTTTTATGGTGTCCAAATAATGGCACTCTATCCAATCCTTTACAAACAGAGATTGAGTCGATATGGCAAAAACGCCACCATCAAATCGTGTGTTTTCCAGATGACGAAACCAATCATGGTATACAGTTTGTCCAAAATGTTCAGTTAAAACCGTTTTCCATGATCGTGTTTCTGGCGTTGGCGCAAGAGCATTTCCCACAGCAAATCTCCTCTATGGAGGTGCTCCCCCCCAGCAAAAATGACGATGTTACCCGACCTGATCAGACAAAGGTCTAAACCTTGGATACTGATCCAGCCAGGGATTTCATCAAAATACTGGTTTGACGCGCCGCAGAGTTACGATGAATAACCCCTTTGGATGCCGCCGTATCTAGGGCTTTTTGGGCGATCTGAATGTTTTCTGGTGTGCACTCGCCCTTTTTAATCTTCTTTAACAATGTTCTCAACGTGCTGATGGCTGATTTATTGGCCACTCTTTTTTTGATGTCGCGACGAAGGCGTTTTTTGGCTGATGCATGGTTGGGCATAGGGTGTACATGATCTAAAAATCCATACATTCATTCTAAATCAACCAAGGAGAGGAATCAACCCTGGGGACAAGGGCTTTTCTTTTGGTCATGGGCAGAATCGCGCATTGCATAGAACAGCTTTTAGGACATAGATTGACTTGATAGATTGTTTATCTTATTTTATTAGTATTCAATTAATTTAAATATTTTCTAACCTATACCATGATCAAAAAATATATCAATCGCATTTGCGCATTCACAACCACTCTCTTGGTTCTAGCCAATATTACACCGGGTTACTCCAAATATTATTATGATAAAGAAAATAAATACTATGAAAAACCATTTAGAAAAAATGATTTTTTATAGACGATTCTCTCAAGCACTTTCTCCAAAAACACTTTAAAGGCGGAAAAGTATGGAAAGTTCTGCCTAAACAAAATACAGATATTAAGTATTTCATAGAACTGAAACATGACGGTTGGCAACATTTTATAACCAAGAGTAATGGTGCGGATTCTGTTCGTATTTTAAACGAGTGTTTTGCCTGCATGCACAAGAGGCATGGCCACAATATACATCTTAATCCTGCAGCCAAGTTTACCGGAGGTGTATACGCCACCACCGAAGGCCCTGGTTGTTCCGACAAATTCTTGAACGGAAAATACACAGACAAACCAACGGCACAGAATCCGATGTCACGGTACAAATATACTAACAAAAACAAAAGAGACGTTGGAATTAAATACCAAATAATCCAAGACACCTTATTCATTTCTGATGATAAAAATCAAGAGATCGGAAGATTGAAATTAGAACCCGTATCTTTTGAGAAACCCAACATATTGGGCAGATCATACGGAAAAAAACTGGACGAAATGGTCGACGGTAAAACAATAGCAGAAGTCAAATATATCGTTGGAAAAATACAAGGCATAAAAAACAAAAATCAACGATTAAAAAAAGATCCAAGCATCATAACGACAATCATAAAAGAGGCATTACTGGATCCGAATTTTTCAGATTCTTCCTTTGAATCCACCATCAAATTAAGAAAAAAAACAAAAGAAGAAATTTATCGATTAAGTCAAACCATCAGATCATACAAGGATAAGAATAAAGGTTGGGATGCTGAATTGGATCAAATTATAACATACATAGAAAAATCTGTAAGTTGATGCGACTGTACTGTAATTCCTGAAACAGTTCAAACCCATCCTATCACAGGGGAAGGACAATGCTCCTTCCCTACCCATCGTCTTTTCGCTTACTATACAAAGCTCTTCATCCCTTTTTGCCCTACACCCCCTATGAAACTAACAACAGAGAGAGGAGAAAGGCAGGAAAACCATAAAATTTTCTCCCCATGCCCCGTCATTTAGGCGCGAGCTTTGTTTAAATTGGCCAAATCGCGTTCACGCGCCTGACGCTTTAACTGACCCAAAATCACACCTGTACCTGCCGGAATTAATCGTCCTGCAATAACGTTTTCCTTTAATCCAATCAGATGGTCTTCTTTACCCTGAATGGCGGCTTCGATTAATACCCTGGTGGTTTCTTGGAAAGAGGCCGCGGAAATAAAGGATTCCGTCTTCAACGAGGCCTTTGTAATCCCCTGCAACACACGCATGGATCGTGCTGGAACCCCACCATGGCGCGCCACCTCTTTGTTGGCTGCCCACAGTTCTTCCTCTGACACTTGATCGCCTTCTAGAAATAGGGTTTCACCCGGATCAACGATTTCAATTTTACGCAACATCTGGCGTAAAATCACCTCGATGTGCTTGTCGTTAATACGCACACCTTGCAAACGATACACCCCTTGAATTTCTTTGATTAAATAGTGCGCCATGGCCTCCACCCCCAAAACATTCAAA
>VGCF01000006.1 GCA_016870135.1 Alphaproteobacteria bacterium | reverse complement strand
TTCTTGCAATTGATGCAGGGTGTGTTGTGGCACGATATAATGGCACCCCACAGAACGATTTTGCAAAACTGAAAGAGTTGTAAATACGGATGACTCTGTTGGTGCATGCAAAATGATGCCTTTTGTCGTGCCAGGTTGCTGCCCTGCAGGTGCGTGGGTTTCCAAATCTTTAAATGGAATGATGATAAGGTCGTAACGTTCTGTGGAATTGTATTGTGCATCTAAAAACGGTTTGCCATGTGCATCTGAGAACGACTTACTGTGCAAAGGACCAGACTTCAGCAATATTGAAAAAATCATGATTGAGCAACACAGTTGAAAATGGTTTTTAAACATTTTTTTAACTAAAAAAACAATCCTTTAAAAATACCACGATTTTGAACCAAGGGATATGGGACAGGATTTGTGGCTTGGCTGTTGTACCACAATCATAGTATTATGAAAAAAACAAAAACGCTTGTTCATGTTATACCCCGTTTTTTTGGGTTTTTTATTAATCACAATCGCGGGATGCCAAGGATTAAAGAAACCGGATGGATTAAAAAAGAGCACCATAAGCCCCAGAATTGGCAGCACCCGATGGGACCACAAATTTAATACAGTGGGTAAATTATTTGGCGATGTGGCTTTGGTGTCGGCCGGTCAAACAGAAGCCCCTGTGGGCAGTGTTTACAAAGCCATCTGGAAAGCATCCCTGCAGGTCTTACAGGGCTTTTCCTTTGAACGTGTGGATTTTATGGCCGGCACCATTGCAACGCCATGGTTCACCTTGCCGAAAAAAGCTGGCGAACGATTTCAGGTCTGCTGTAAAGTCATCCAAAATGACGATTGGGTTAAATCCATTACCGTAACCGTCCACCATCAAATCCGTGTTTCTGGGCAATGGAAAGACCAAGAGAACCGTAAAAATTTGGCATTTTATATCAAGGACGCCATCTTAACCACCGCAAGACGAAACCATACTCAACTCTTGGCCCAATTGCCGCCAGCACCCCCAAAAAACTTATTGACTCGATCTTGATACAAACAAAACTCTGGAGCACTGGGGGGCGTTGTGGGGCCGTATAGATTGGGGTATGTCATATGGTTTATTGGGACAACTGATTCAAAAGTCTTTATTATTTTCATATAATGGGACAGAAAAAACCTGTGGATGCCAAGCACAGAATACAAGATTCATCCAGATGATACATCCATATACAGCGGGGAAAACCCATGCATCAACATACAGAAGAGGCGTCAAGAACAAGCCCTAATCCAAAGGAATTTTCAAACAAAACATCCCAGTCCCCTGATCTGATGCTGCATCGATGCTCTTGCCTTCCGTGGTGACAATTTCCACACCATCCCCCAATCGCTCTTTTAAAAAGCTGGCCTCATGGTACGTCATAAAGGCTTTTTTTCCTTTTTTACCCAAAAACAGGAAGCTCAAACCGTCATTGTCCTGGATAAATAAATACCCGCCATTACTAAGGGCTGGCGAATGTTCTTCTTGGGTTTGATGATCAGATTCGTTATGGCTTGCCCCTTTTTCTTTACCCAATATGGCTGCCCACGCACTCTTCTGCACCAGTTCCGCAGAAGACAACCCCTTGTTCTTCATAAAATCAGACAATGCTCTGGCATACTGAGAAATTTCGCCCACCGTGGTGATCAACTTGGCATCTGAAATGATTTTGCGTCCTTTTGACACCACACCTGTTAGAAACACGCCAATGACAATCAAAACGATGGCCATTTCTATCAGACCAAGTCCTGATTCATTGCTCCAAATCTTGCGAAAAAACGCTACAACCCTGTTTTTATAACCAGGTTTTAATGACAAAAAACAATATTTTTTTTGGTCTAACACGCACCGAAAATCAAATATTACAATGGTTAAAAAATTATGATATTAAACACAGATCTTGTCAACGGGAAAACGGGCAACTGAACGGAATCGGGGCCAGAACAGTGGTAACTGGCTGATGCCCCATAGGGGTGTGGAGTATGTGCAAAGAGGTATTGTTTTATAGGAGAAGAATCCGTAGAGCAAAATAGACAACTCTTGAATACAGCCGATGACCCCCCACAGAATGCAGCCAAAACGCTGCAGATTTCACAGATCTTTCCCAGCACAATCAAAAAAGCCCCAATCCCAGAAGGTCTGGGAAAGAGGCTTTTGAATCAGGGAAAAATCCGAATTAGTGGATCAGTTCATGACCCACAATGGTTTCTTTCCCTTGTTTTGCATACCGATTTTGGATTAGTTTGCACCAAAAGAGTATGTCAAGTTCATCATCACACCGATGGTGTTATTCTGGAACTTAATTTTACCGCTGTCTTTAACTTGCTCCCCCCCTTCCGGTACATAAGGGCAAATCTCAATATTCTGGAGATTAAATGATATTGGTGTATACATATCATAGAACACCGTTAATCCAGCAGACAGATTGTCAGAGATGTAATAGTTTGTAGCAAAACCAAATGTAAAGCCTGTGGCGGTCCTTGTTTTTGATTTACGATACAGATAATTTTGAATATTCACACTGGTATTATCATTGTTCGTACCCGTTATGTCAATATATCCAGGTAGTGTGACTACGCCATCATCGGAAATGATATCAGCGTTGGTCTGCAGATATGACAATCTATAAGAGTTAAACTTCATACCCAATAGCAAGCCAGCATTACCCCAACTGAATTCCTTGGCCAATAAGACGTTAAACCCAAAGACCGGACCGCTAGTCAATTTCAGCTTACCAGCATAAGTCAGGCCGGATCCAATTGAACCATTCAAATTTGTTTGGTAACCCTCTTCTTCTTCCCCTTTCTGGTCAACATTTACTTGGAAGTTGGTGGATTCTGCCATCAAGTTAGATGTCATGGATGCGCCATTGAACATAATGAAGGCGGTTCCGGTGACAGAGTACTTGTTGCAATCAAAGAATGTTTTGTAACCAATGTTAAAACTGCCCAAAAGAGCGGACTGGGACGACCAAGTAGAAACATTTGAATAATCCAATCCTAATCCGGCGATGTCATATGGATTGAAAGGTGGTTCATTCACGCTGAAGTTCTCTGGATCCACGATATCTTGTAAATTGGCCTGTATTTTACCAGGTGTTGTGTCTTCAGGGCCCACGAAATCATATGTGGTGTTGGTTGGTGTTGTCAGGCCATAACCGAGACCAATTCCTACTTGGAACCCCTGCTGTGAGCAGTTCGCACCCATATCGGTTGCGTTTGTTTGCACCACTGTACTGCACAAGGCCAGTGCTAATAAAAATACTTTTTTCATATCTAATCTTTTCTATAGTGATTGACTCTCAAAAAGTATCGCATCTGGTATAAGGGAACAACCGGGCCTGAATAATTTTGTTAAAATCCAGCAGACTGTTGTATTTGTGCACCACAATCGGTTCTGTTCCCGTAAAAACAACCCCCCCTGAACACTGCTTAATAGGGGCTCTGCCAGACTCTGCTATACCACTGTTTTTTCACTGATCTTAACCATTCTGCAACCAAAGTCCTAAAAAACAATGAAGATCTGACAACTTTAAAAAACCTTGGATCGATCAAAACTAATCGTTCAAAATCCATCGCTTACAATGCGTGACCACAGACCATGTGATTCGACACCGTCAGAAAGAGCTGGGGGATGGCCAAAAAAATGAAACACACGTAATCAAGACGGCGCACAGAAAAACGTAACACCTGCCAACCACCGTCTGATCACTGCAAAGGATATGTTCGACACAATGCTTGGACTTGTTTTATCACAGCATCCACCGGACCGCCCAAGTCGTTTAACCGCTGATGGATGCACTGGGCAATGATGTCCATATCAGCAGCCATAAACCCCCGCGTGGTCACAGCCGCTGTTCCCAAACGCAAACCAGACGTTTGCACATAAGAGCGCTGATCGTTGGGAACCCCATTTTTGTTGGCCGTAATACGTACAGCTTCCAGGGCCTGTTGTGCCGCCTGCCCCGATAACGCTGATCCTGAAAAATCCACAACCAGCAAGTGATTGTCCGTTCCACCCGACACCAAATGGTACCCACGCTGGGTCAACGCCCGTCCCAGAGCAGCGGAATTGTCACAAACGGAACGAATATAGTGGGAAAATTCTGGGGTGCTAGCCTCTTTAAAGCAAATGCCTTTGGCCGCAATCACGTGCATCAATGGCCCCCCTTGCAGACCCGGAAACACCGCTCCATCAATTTTTTTGGCCAACCCCTCTTCATTGGTTAATACAATGCCGCCTCTGGGGCCGCGTAATGTTTTATGCGTTGTGCTGGTGACCACATGGGCATGGGGAAAAGGGTGGGGATGATGGCCCGTTACAATCAGTCCTGAAATATGGGCCACATCAGCCAATAGAAAGGCACCCACCTCGTCCGCAATCTCACGAAATTCTTTAAAATTCAGAACACGTGGGTACGATGACGCCCCCACAATGATCAATTTTGGTCGATGCTTTTTCGCCAAATCACGCACCTGATCCATATCAAGACGGTGGCTGACAGGATGCACGCCATAGGAAACAATGTTAAACCATTTTCCTGTTAAACTGACCTTGGCCCCGTGGGTTAAATGCCCCCCCGCATCCATGCTCATGCCCAAGATGGTGTCGCCTGGATTTAACAAAGCCAAAAACACCGCCTGATTGGCCTGGGACCCGGAATGAGGTTGTATGTTGGCAAACCCACACCCAAACAAGGACTTTGCGCGCTCTATGGCCAGTTGTTCTACCTGATCCACATATTCACACCCACCGTAATATCGTTTTCCCGGATAGCCCTCTGCATATTTATTGGTTAAGATGCTGCCAACGGCCATCAAAATATCCCGTGATACAAAGTTTTCAGAGGCAATAAGCTCAATATGATCCTGTTGTCGCTTGTTTTCCGCATTAATAAAATTCGCCATCTCTTGATCCATCATGGCATGATGCATCAATCCAATATTGTGCGTCACCGCATGACCTTGTTGCTCTGTATTTTGCCATTGTGTCATAATATTATTCCGATATGCGACATTTTATTTCAGTATTTCATAAGCACCAAAAGAATGCAAATGTTGCCCATCTTATGGATCATGTGAGCAGCATTGATCCGATGAATTCAACAAGGGCTATTCATGTTTTTTTATCAAAACAATTGACATACTTTTCCATAATCCGTCAGCAGTTTAAGGCGAAATTTTTACCTACAAAATAGTGCAATCACCGCAATTAGCATAGTTGCTATTGGTTGGACTCATCGCCCCGAGCGCTGTGATGTCTGCAGATGCTTTGAAAAAAGTTACTCAAGACACCAAATTCGTCATTTTAAATAAGATAAAGGAATGAAAGGAAAAGACGACCAATCTTCTGGAAGGATATACACCATGCTCAGATGATAAGAATCCTGGTGAAGTCCTTTGGAAAAAAGATGTTTTTTGATCAACAATCTTAAAAAATATTGAGAAAATTTTTAACGATATTGATCCTACAAAATCAACAACGTCTACGTAAGATTCTCAATCCGCTATTAAACAATCGTTACAGGCTTATACAGCCTGTAACCCAGATTCATGGGACGAAAACCTTAACACAATTTGGAAATCCGACGCCATCAATGTTTTTTTAAAAAGTACAAGACATCACAAGTGCCGGAAAAGAATACTTTAAGCATTTTCCAGACTTTGATCAATTACTCGAAATTTTTTACAACACTGGAAAATAAAACGAATCAAAAAACAGTACTCAATGTAAAAAATGATATACAGATTTTATTACAGATGTAAACGCCATTAAAAAAACCCTTTCAACAAATTAACAGATTCCGGTGATCAAAATACAGAATTTAACGATCCGATCAAAGACATGCAATCATCAACCGAAGTTATAAATAAGTTTGCCAAATTTAGATCAGAATTCCATGCATTTGAAGAAAAAACAGTTAGACTAATTTTAAACAAAATGTTTCCGCATCTGGATACCCCTGATGAAACAACGAACTCTGATACGAATACCGAACTTGCTGATTTTCAAATAGAGCAGTGAAGATCAACAGCAGAAAGAAAATATTATGCCGAATACCATAAACGATTTAAAGGCGAATCTGATGCAGAATAAAAAATGTTAGAATAAATAGCAACACAAACAAAATAAAAACTCTTAGCCAACCTTTTCCTTCTTGAAAAAAGTAGATTTAGACCGCCTTCCATTAAACGTAACAAAAGAACATTTGAACAAGCACCCCTCCTTAGCACGTTTTGCCAAATCACAATCTTTGAGCGATCAAAAAGAAAGGAAGGGGCACCAAAACTTCCAAAAATTGATTAAAATTTTTGTTGATATGTAGAATGGTTATGCAACAAAATCACAATGGATACAATAAAATTTTCTTCAACTTATTGAAAAACGTTATCAATGCCATAGAAAAAAAATGATCAACCACAAGGCACATGAATCTGGACAATCCCATAGCTGATGCAGCAATACGCCCATAACGAGAGGAAGCCTTATTTTGACGTGCACCAAAAGACCCCCCCCTCCATTGCACCAAAAAATCGCCAATGATCCCCCATCTTTGGGGCTGGCTGTTTCACAAACACAGACCTGTTACCCAACACCGATTACGGAAACAGATCATTCCGATGACCACGCAAAAAGGCCTCTGCATCCATAGTTTTTCCGTTACTTGATCGAACCTGTTTGGGGATCAAAACGCTGTGCTGTCCACACACAATGGCCCACGATTTTCCCCACGGCACAATGGTTGGCGATGCATCCCCCCCTGAAGCCAGACCCAATTGACCCCCGTCATTCTGGACTTGGTCTTCTCTTAGAGATTCACCCTCATTCATGATGGAAGCATCGGCCTGGATAATGCTAATTTTTTGCCCACCAATCATTCCCCACGTTCCTGGCCACGGTTGGAATGCGTCTATTTTGCGCAACAACATCCAGGCCGAGTCGGACCAATCCAAATGCCCCATGTCTTTCGTGATTTTGGGGGCATAAGTCACACCTTCTAAGGATTGAGGCACAGGTTTTAAACAACCAGACAAATAATTGGGCAAAACATGGCATAACAGGTTTGCTCCCTGCTGGGCCAAAATCTGGGTTAATGTGGCAATGGTCGTGCGTGGCGGTATAGGTACACGTGTTTGTCGCAACACAGGCCCCGTATCCATTCCAGCATCCATCACCATAATGGCTACCCCCGTTTCATCATCACCAGCCAGCAACGGTTGAACCAACGGCGAAGCACCCCGCCAACGGGGCAACAGCGACGGATGCACATTAACACAACCCCAAACAGGGATATCTAGAACCCGTTGGGGCAACAGCAAGCCATACGATGCCACCACAACCACATCCGGATTCAGAGCTTTTAAATCATTCACCGCATCGTCATGACGAAATGTGCTGGGGGTGAATACAGGAATACCCAAAGAATCGGCATAATCGTGGACACAGGTTTGATGAATGGCGTGACCTCGACCTTTTGGCTTTGGTGGGGCTGTGAATACGCCAACAACAGAAAAATGTTCTGTCAGTGCCTGTACAATAGTTAGTGCAAAAGGACAAGAGCCCATAAATACCACGCGATTCGTGGTGGCGCGATTACCCACTTTTTGCCACTTTTTTTAACTTTTTTCGGACCAAACTGCGTTCAAAAGACGACAAGTGATCAATGAATAAAATGCCATGCAAATGATCGATTTCATGCTGAATGCACGTGGCTGCCAATCCAGAAAAGGTGCGCTCATGATTTGCCCCCGTTTCGTCATAATAGCGCACCCTGACGTCCGAACATCGCCGTACACGGGCCTGATATTCCGGCACAGACAGGCAGCCTTCTTTGGTCACCGAACGGTCCTCTGATTGCTCTGTGATGGTGGGATTAACCAACTTGATAGGACCATCGCCCACATCCATCACCACCAAGCGTTGCCGCAAATTAACCTGAGGTGCCGCCAAACCCACACCATCATGGGCATACATGGTTTCCAGCATATTTTCCAAATGCTCCGCGATGTCTTGATCGAATTGTTCCACATCCACTGTGGGTAGACGTAATCGGGGATCGGGTTCTTGTAAAACAGTCAATTGTGCCATGCAGAAACTGTATATTTTTGATCTATTCTGATCATTCTATCACACCATGAATCAAAATCAAGAAGAATCGCCCAATCACAACGGCAATTTAACGTAAAATTACAGAAAAGCAGATTACAATATTTTCACAACAAATCAAAATTTTAATTAAAGTGCGACAACCATTTCATTATATCTGTGTTTTTTATTTCATTCTGGCCACACAATGCCAATCCATGGATTCGGGTGCCACCATCGCCACAGACCCCTCTTTTACCCTTACAGCCCAATCAACAGAGCAGGTGATCAAAATCGATCCCGCACCAGAGAACAATCTGGTAACTGCCACGCCAGAGCCCATGATGTATGCCACCAAAATCGATCCCGCACCAGAGAACAATCTGGTAACTGCCACGCCAGAGCCCATGATGTATGCCACCACGGCCATGATGGTGCGTCGTGGCACACCACCTTTGGGTATGTTAAAACAAACAGCAGTAAAAACAGCCAAGCCAACAACAGCCAAGCCAACAACAGTCACAGCAACCAAAAACACCAAAGGGACAGTAAAAGGAATCCCTGTGGGCACCAATCTGGCGACCTCTTCCCCCGCCACTACTAAGCCGAACACCGTTTCCACCACAGCAGCAAAAAGAATGGCACCCCCCCAGTCCAAATCAATAAAACTGGGCATAAAAAACAATTAAAGATTTTTTAATACAAATAATCTATCATAAAAATGAATAAAAAAATAAAAAAGGAATAAAGCAATGAAACTTATACCAATGATATTGATGTTGGCTTTTGCAACCCAAATTTCTGCTGGTGGCAGCAGCTGTGGAGTCTCTGGCGGCGAAGATACCACCATGCCCGGCTTTGGTGGCAGCGGAACGTGGAAGGACGGGACATATTCATCTTGATTAGGCAAAAGTGTTTTGCTCTGATTAGGGTACGACTATTGATCAAACCCTAGATCAAACTCTGGGTCAGGCACACGATAATCTCAATGGCTTGACCCAATCCAAATTATTATTGATACCACCAATGTCATCATCCCACGCATATTGAATAAAGGCGAGCAGATTATTGGCATACATGGTGCTGGCATCAATGGTCATATGGCTTATGCCATAGGACGTTCCCACAATAGTGACACCATACAACTGGATTTCTTCGCCACGACGGCTGATGGAGCAATTGCCTGAACTGCCCACAGGCGCACCAAATCGATCGGTTGCCAAATCCATAATCACGGACCCAGGGGGCATGCTCTGCACCATAGAATGGGTGATTAAAACGGGTGGTTCTTGACCAGGAACCATGGCTGTGGCGATGACCAAATGGGTTTTCGATAATAATCCCCCAATCAGAGCTTGTTGAGCCAACAATGTATCCGTCCCCACTTTTTGGCCATACCCTCCTTGATCTTGCCCTGCTGATTCATCACAGTTGTTCATTCTTTTATCCCGCAAGGTTTCCTCTGAAACGTGATAAAATTTTGCCCCCAAACTTTCCACTGCACCTTTGGCCGATTGGCGCACATCAAAGGCAGAAACCACCGCACCCAAACGTTGAGCTGTGGCAATGGCCTGCAAACCCGCCACACCAGCACCCAAAACCAGAACATGGGACGGATTTAATCGCCCTGATGGCGTCATCATCATGGGCATGACGCGCGGCAAACGTCGTGCACCATCCAACACAGCCCAATACCCGTATAAACTGCTCTGGGACGTTAACACATCCATCACTTGGGCCCCAGACGTCCTGGGCAAGCGTTCTAAACTATAGGCCGGAAGAGAGTGGACATAATCAGGGGCACGATCAGAACCCAACAGACCAATCACCGCGCAGGTTTTTGGTAAAAAAGAGTATTGTTGCGGGGTTAAAGGACCAAAACATATCGCACACGACGCCCCATCAGCCACGACACGTTCATCATCATCGATCTGAACGCCAACATAATCGGCATCCAAAAATCCGCTATCGGCCCCCGCACCAGATTGCAAGGCAACAGTCCACCCCAAATCCATCAGTTTTTTCGCCACAGCGGGTGTCATCGGAACCCGTTTTTCTTGACGAGAGCTGGCTCGAAAAATGACAATTTTTTTAGTATGCACAGGTCATTCCTCCGACAAAATGGTGCTGGATGATGTGATCAACATTACAAATCACGATGAGCCTGCACACCGTTGATTTTAGTCACCCATTCATGTTAAGCATAGACGAAAAAAATAGACCAATGCAATCCTCTTCGGCCGTTTTTTCATTGAAACACCCCGTTGTGATGCTTGGAATATAGGATTTTTTATCCATTGCATTGCTTTTTATCACTCTGTTCCTTTAGAATGCAAGAGATCTTTGACAAATATTACACATGGCATCCTTGACCCCTCTTTTTATATCTGGCCAAGACGTTCTCCCATTGATCGAAGGTGGAAAAGGCATTTCTATTTCCAATGGATTAACCGCGGGTTCTTGGGCGGCTACTGGAGGGGTCGGCACTTTTTCAGGTGTGAATGCCGATTATACCGATGAAAACGGCAATGTGGTACCCATATTATATGCTGAACGCACAAGGACCAAGCGCCATCAAGAGCTCATAAACCATGCCATTGCGGGGGGGATTGCGCAGGCCAAAATTGCCCACGATCTTTCTGGTGGCAAAGGACGCATACACATCAACGTGTTGTGGGAAATGGGGGCCGTTGAAACCATACTGGAAGGCATTTTAAAAGAGGTCCACCCCCTGATTCACGGCATCACCTGTGGGGCAGGTATGCCCTATCGATTGGCCCACATTGCTGAACATTTCAAAGTGTTTTATGTGCCCATTGTGTCGTCCGCCAGAGCATTCAGCGCCCTATGGAAGCGATCATATAAAAACAGTGCTCAATGGTTGTCTGGTGTGGTGTACGAAGACCCTTGGCGCGCAGGCGGGCATAATGGCCTCAGCAATGCAGAAGATCCTTTGGTTCCCCAAGATCCCTATCCTCGGGTGTTGGCTTTACGTGAAACCATGCGCGAATTTGGCCTGTACCGTACGCCCATCATTATGGCCGGTGGGGTGTGGTCGTTAAAGGATTGGTCCCACTGGGTTGATAACGAGGAATTGGGTCCCATTGCATTTCAATTTGGAACACGCCCCTTGTTGACCCAAGAGAGCCCCATTTCCAACGCATGGAAGGCCAAATTATTAACGTTACAAAAAGGCGACGTATTTTTGAATCGATTCAGTCCGACAGGATTTTATTCCTCTGCCATCAAAAATGTTTTTTTGGAAAATTTACAAGAACGTTCTGATCGACAAATTCCCTATACCGAAAACAGTTCAGCCGATTCGTGCATTTTATTGCCATTTGGTGAACGGGGACGCAGCGTTTATGTGCGTGCCGACGATTTTGAAAAGGCCCAAAATTGGATGAACAAGGGCTTTGATTATGGCATGAAAACGCCCTCGAACACCTTGATTTTTGTGACACTGGATCAAGCCAATCAAATTCGTCAAGATCAAATCGATTGTATGGGATGTCTCAGCGCCTGCGCGTTCAGCAACTGGAGCCAATCCCATGGCAGTACAGGACAAAAACCTGACCCCCGTTCTTTTTGTATTCAAAAGACCCTGCAGGCCGTTTCCCATGGTTCTTCGATTGATCATAATTTATTGTTTGCGGGTCACAACGCCTATCGTTTTGCCCAAGATCCTTTTTATTCTGGTGGGTTTATCCCAACGGTGGCACAATTGGTGGACCAAATTTTGGCCGAGCATGATGCCGTTCAGGATGCAAAAACCTATAATCCCATAACCATAGGAGCCCCCCTGTGATGATGAAACATCCCCATGTCCCCGCAGTTCTTGCCATGGTTTTAGGGTCTAGAACCGGCCTAACAGTGGGCTTGTGCGCGATCCTTGCAGGACTGCACTTGGTATGGCCCGATGTCACACGAGTGGTCAGCATAGGATTATCCATGGCCTTTTGCATCATGGCTTTTGCCAGCTTGGTGTCTTTAAAAGAATCACAAAAAACGATTTTTTACTGCATTCTCAGCTTTTCCTGTGCCGCGTGCAGCATTATGGGGACACTGATGAGCGCCCAATGGGAGTGGGTACTGGCCATTCTGCTGGGCAGTGGTCTGGGTTGGGGCATTACCCGCAGCGTGTCCATGATTCATTTACCCCAATTGATGGCCTTTTTTCATGCATTGGTTGGGATGGCCACGGCACTGCTTGGTGTGGTTTTGGTGGCATTACACGGACTGTTTAGCACCACTATCCCCATGCAAACCAGAGCAGAGCTGGCCATCGGTGGGGTTATGGCTGCCATAACGTTAACGGGATCTCTGATTGCTGGGGCGAAATTACATGGTTGGTTAAAACAAGATTTTTCGTCATTCATTCCTCGTCACGGCTTATTGCTTACCACAGCATTATCCTTATCAATCAGCATACTGATGATGATTTGGCCCAATATGTGGTCCATGTTTGCCCTGTTGTTGGTCAGTGGATTATGGGGCATTGTGGTGGTTTTGCCCATTGGTGGGGCGGACATGCCCGTGGTGATTTCCTTGTTAAATGCGTGCTCTGGTTGGGCCACGTTGGGCATTGGTTTTTCCTTGCAACACCCTTTGTTTATTGTGGTGGGCAGCATTGTGGGGTTTTCTGGAGCAGTGCTCAGTTGGATGATGTGCAAGGGCATGAATCGATCCCTAATGGATGTGATTTTTCCCACCCCATCTTCTTCTGATGGCCCAACCTCTCCAGCCCATGAGGGGAGTGTCCAAACTTTATCACCAGAGGATGCCGCTTTTGTGCTTTCTTCGGCTTCTCGGGTCGTTATTATCCCTGGATACGGTATGGCGGCGGCGCATGCCCAACATGTTTTACAGGAATTGAATGAAAAAATGTCTGAAAATGGCATCACCGTTCATTACGCCATCCACCCCGTAGCAGGCCGAATGCCTGGGCACATGAATGTACTATTGGCCGAGGCCAAAGTGCCCTATGAATCCATGCTGGAATTGGATGAAAGCAACATGGAGTTGGCCCAAAGTGACGTAGTATTAATCATTGGCGCCAACGATATTGTGAATACTTTGGCCAAAGATGCCACCAGTTCTATTTATGGCATGCCCATTTTTCATTTGGAAAAAGTCAAAACCGTTCTGTTTATTAAACGATCTATGGCTGCGGGATATGCGGGATTAGATAATCCTTTGTTTTACCAACCCAATACCTTTATGGTTTTTGGGGATGGAAAAAAAGTATGTACGGATATCCTAAAACACATGTAAACCCCCAATGACCGGTACCGTTTGGACATTTTTACAGACCAAAGTCCAATGGATTCCCGGCGTTGGCCCCCTGTTGGGACGCCGTCTCAGTGATGTTGGAATATCCACATTTTTTGATCTGTTGTCCTGTTTACCCAAACAGTATACGTTTTATCAAAAAAATGCCTTGTCCCATGGGCCTGTGTACATCGAATTAACACTGGGGATTAAAGTCGGACGCAACCCTTGGGTTATTCCCTGCACCATGGCGAATGGAACGGCCGTGTCGTTGATCTTTTTTCAAAGTCCGAAACCATTTTGGGCCCCCAGGTCTCGCATGTGGATCAAGGGCAACGCCACCTATTCTGCTAATGGGGGGCATCAAATTGTACATCCAGATCGTTCAGATCCTTGGCCAGAATGGGATAAACAGACCATGATTGTGTCAGAATATGCATTGCCAAAAGGCATCAAAAGTGCGCGTTTTTCCAAATGGATTCATCATATCTTGGACCATTGGCCGGATCAATCCTGGTCCCCAATCCCCGAACATAACACCTCACAAGGGGAAACCTCTCAACACAACACCTCACAGGAGACCCAACACAACACCTCACAGGCGCAGGCCTTGCCGTGGTATACCTGTTTTTTGAATGCGCATTTTCCCAGCGATACCCCTATGACCCAAGATCATGCCCCATGGCGCAGAACATTAGCCACAGCCGAATGGATTGCAAAGCATGTGGCCAGTACACAGTGGCATCATGCAGAACGTTTTCAGGGACCGGCGCCCCTGTGTATCCCCCAAAACACCACGATTCAAGATGGTTTTTTACGGGCATTTGGTCATGATTTAACCCCAACCCAACAGGTGGCGTGGGCAACCATTGGTCAAGAACTGTGCAACGAAAAACCCATGATGCGCCTGTTAAATGGTGATGTAGGCAGTGGAAAAACGTTGGTGGCTTTTTTGGCCATGATCCAGGTGGCCGCATCAGGCAAACAAGCGTGCTTGATGGCACCGACAGAGACTCTGATTCGACAACATTTTGCATCATTACAACGCTGGTTAAACCATATTCCCGTACAATTAATTTTGGGAAAAGGCATTCGCATTGGCAGGTCTGATGCCCCCATTATTTTAGGTACCCATGCATTGTTATACGATTCTGTTCAGTTCAACAATTTAGGATTAGTAGTCATTGACGAGCAACAACGTTTTGGGGTGCAACAACGCCTAAGCCTTTCTCAAAAAGGCCATAATCCCCACGTACTTTTTCTCAGTGCAACCCCCATTCCACGTACCTTTCAACGGCTGATTTGCGCCGATATGGATGTCAGTGTGCTGGAAAAACGTCCCAGTGCTATACCGTTAACCAGCTATGTGATTTCTGCGGAAAAAATAGCCGATTTACGCCCCTGGATTCAAAAATGTCTGGATCGAAAAGAATGTGTGTACTGGGTCTGTCCCTCAATCGACGATGAGGTTTTGGGCGTGCAGCATCGCTATACCTATTGGCAAAAGGTTTTCCCTGGTCAGGTGGGCATTTTACACGGCCGATTGAACGCACAGGAAAAACAAGACGCCATCAGCGCATTTTCTTCGGGAACACATCCCATTCTGGTCACCACAACAGTGATCGAGGTTGGCGTTCATGTATCCCAAGCATCCACCATGATCATCGAAGAAAGCACGCGTTTTGGTCTATCCCAATTGCACCAATTGCGCGGTCGTGTGGGCAGGGACTCCACCCCTGGGCATTGCTTTTTCCTATACTCTGGATCATTCAATCAAACGGCTCGACAACGATTACAATTCATGCGCACATGCCAAGATGGATTTAAAATTGCCGAACAAGATTGGCTGTGGAGAGGCAGCGGCACCCTTTTGGGGACCGAACAAAGTGGCCATGGTGTCATGCGTTTTTCCCAAAAAGAAGACCCCCTGGCCCTATCCACCATGGATGATGCTCAGCGTCTCTTGACCCGGAATCCCCATACCATTGCGCCGCTCTTGGCATTATTTGGGTACAAGAAATCGGATATACTGGCAGCCGGTTAAAACAACGGTGGAAGGCCAATCATGAACAGGCAGAGTGGATCAGCAGGACAGCCGCTCAGTAAGCCTCTGGCCTAACAGAGCGATTAATCCAAAGGAACCTGATCAACGGCTGCTGAACGCACTGGTGTTGCCATAATCTGCTGATGGAGACGATTGATCATGGGGATTAAAGCTGGCATTATTGGATGGCCCCTTGCACTTTGCAGCGGCAGATAAAAAATCCCCATAATTTTGCGCCATATTTACAGCATTTTGTCGACAACTCGTTTCACAGCCATTGTTATTGCCAGCCCCCACAACAGCCATGATTCCCACAAACAGTGCGCACCCCACCATCATTTTGCATGTATTCATTTTCAGATCCATAACGCATACCTTTTCTGAAACCATACCGGTACAAGCTTTAAAAAAGCCCAAAAATTAGACCTCTTTTTTCATCAAAAACGATTCACCATTTTCAAAGTTTTATAAAAAGTTATTTTAAATAAAATTAAAATATTGAACAATGTCGCCTGTTTTTAACTTTTAGTTAACCTGTGCGCGCTATGGTTGTAATAAGTTAAAGCGCAAAAAATGACTCATAAATGCATTATCCCGTATCTGAAAACGATTCCAGCGTGACGCTCATTTTAAAAAATGCCCGACATTTTATGATTAATCGTGCCCGAATCATGATTCAGCGTTGGCAAAAAGATTGGGAAAAATGCAGAAGGCACTGGATTAAACGATGCAACCATTCCAAAACAACCCCAGAACCCACCCATGAGCAATTGCTTTGGGATGAATGTCGTGTGCTGCAGCAAGAACAAAAAATTTTGGATGCTTTGGATGATACCTTGAATGGCGCATCGTTACATCATACGCCGCACAACCCCCCCCCTGTGAAGGATCATTCATGGACTCGATGCCATGATTTTGATACTCCAGAACCGCTGTTTTCTCGATCAGGTTGTACCATGCGGTACCGTTAAGGCTTCCTATATTCCTGTGGGGCATGCTGTGGTGCGGGGTCTCTCGTTGGTTTCAGTCTTCTCATCTGGTGGTGCGGGACAACTATACTGGACTCTGCCCATTGTATCGTATTGTTTGATGTTGGCACCTATGGAATGAATCTGCCCACCACCCCAGAGCCTTTATTTTGGGGAAAAGGTAATTACAATGTCTCTCCATTGGGCATACGTTTCTTTGCGCAGCGGCAACGATTCGGTACGAAATTGATTAACGGCACGCAATACGCTGTCACAACCAATGGGATAAACCGGGTGATCTCTGCTGCTAGAGTCATGAAGAATCTTTGCACGATTGACGGTACCATCGCGATTCATAGTGATGTGGACTTGAATGATTAATTTTCCACCTTCGCTTGCACGCAACGGAATAGTCCAAGCATCTTCAAATAATCGCTGAATGCGATCCATTTCACTCATGCTCATTTGAGCCCCAATGGCCGGTGCACCGTATTCCGAATCGGAATCAGGATCCGTAATGGGGGTCTCTGCGCTTGCCCCACGCACTAAATCCTTGTCCCGATTAACGTTGATCGAGTCAGAGATTTTTGGTTTTTTTTTTACAGATTCCCTGTGCTTTTTTAACAATTCGGCTACTGGATCCACATCTTTGGGTGTGTCCTTTTTTGGATTTGATTTTGATTTTTTCTGATCTTTTTTCTTGGAATTGTTTTTTTTCTTGGGCGGTACAACCGCTTTTTTAGGCTCTTTTTTGGGAATAGACCCGATGACTGGTTCGAGCTCTGGAATAGATACAGGTTCAGGCGCAGGTTCTGGTTCTGGAATAATCTCGGTTTTGGGTTTTGGCTTAGGCGTGTCGGGTTCTGGCTTAGGAACAGATACAGGTTCGGGCAACACACGTTGAACAACCTCATTTTGGACAACCTCTTTCTCAGGTTCTGAAACCTCTGATTTTGGTCGAGAAATGGGTGCGCAAGAAATCTCACTGACGGCCGTTACCTCTAAGGGAATAGAACACTCACTGATTTCTGATAAAACAGGCAGTGGTTTGGGCGGAAACAAGGTGTTTTGTAAAAAAACCATGGCAGTGAACCCAGCATGCAAGAGCAAAGAGATTAAAAATGCTCCTATTCTCACTTTGTGCTACCTTCTATTGCGTTTTCCACCACCAAATGAATTTGAGAAAAGCCCGCTGCTTTTAATACATTCATGACTTTGATGACCGCATTATAAGGAATCGTCCGGGACCCGCGCAAAAAAATCTTGGATGCCGATGCACTGGGTAACGATGCCAAATAGGTCAGCAATTGAGGTTGCTCGATGGCTGTATCCTTTAAAAACAATTTTTCATGCTCGTCAATGCTCACAACAATGGGGTCATCCACCTCTGTACTGGTTCCTGATCCGCCCTGGGGCAAATGAACAGGCACACTGACCTGCATCATGGGGGCAGAAACCATAAAAATAATCAATAAAACCAACATCACATCCACAAAAGGCGTCACATTAATTTCATGACGCAAGGCTGGTTGTTGACGAGAAGAGCGACGACGTTTCATCAATTATAACCTCATGCACCAGGCCAAGAGTTCTTGGGAAAAAATTTCCATTCTCATGGCGTAACTGTTGATCGAACTGGTTAATTTACTGTACCCCACAGAAGCCGGGATGGCCACCAGCAACCCAATGGCTGTGGCAAATAATGCCTCGGCAATACCAGGGGCCACCACCGCCAAAGATGTGTTCTTGCTGCTGGCAATGGCCTGAAAACTGTTCATAATCCCCCAAACCGTTCCAAACAAACCTACAAACGCTGCCATAGACCCAATAGACGCCAATACACTCATCTGGGTGCTCATGCGTTCGCGCTCTTGGTCCATATGCATAGCCAGCAATTGCTCCAACCGTTGCAAACCCAGTTGCCGCTGATCCAGACCTGAAAAACGCTTCATCTGGCGCCATTCTTGGGCTGCGATATTGACCATATGTTGGGTGGATCCCCCATGGTTAAACCGGCCATCGAGTTTATCCATACTGGCATCTGAAAAGGTGTTGTTGGTTTCATCGGCTTCTCTGTTGTACTGGCGCAACATATTCCATTTGGATAAAATAATGCCCCAAGACATGACGGATGCCAGAAACAAAACCAAAATCACCGTTTTAACAATCCAATCAGCCTGAAGAAATAACCCTATAAAAGACAAACCTTGTGCTGATACTGTGTGCATTTCCACGACTGCATTCTCCCCTGTAACCCTGTGCCTGTGAATCAGACATCGCAAAGGTCTTTTGTGTATTCCATCACCTGGGAAATGGTTTGTAAAGAGGGAAAGCCTAGATTTTTTTACCCCGGAGGGTTCTTTTACACCATCATCGATGAACATGGTGAATACACAAAATAACACCTGGTTTTGGCACGCCTTGCAGGATTCGAACCTGCGACAACCGGCTTAGAAGGCCGATGCTCTATCCAGCTGAGCTAAAGGCGCACAACCCAATCTTATTATGACTGATTTCTCGGACGATGACAAGGCGTTGTTGGATTGACCCATCGTGTGCTTACAGTGGGGGAGCACAAATCCGAGCACATAGCCGACGACAGTAATCGCCTGCAAAAACAGAACACCGATAGGGGTAAGCCCGCGACGTCACATGCTTTATAATTTTTTCCATTTTGCTAAGAGGCAATGGCGCTATTGGAGCGGCTGTTTGTGCGACCGCCTGAGGAGCTGCGACTTGTTGCGCTGGGGCTGCGACTTGTTGTGCTGGGAATGCCGCTTGTGCTTGTGCTTGGGCTGCCGCTGCCTGTGCCATCAGATCATCATTATTGTTGTTTCCTTTGAAAGCTTTAACTGCAACGGCTCCTTTTAAGGCCACCCTCCCCCCTGTATTCTCACTTGCCATACTTTTTGCAGCTGGGGGGGATACTAACGTTATGGGGCTTTTGACCCCCATCCTTCCGCTGATCTCTGATACCAGAAATGACATCATGGCCATCAGTGTAACACTGACCCTAAAAAATTGATTCACTGTATGTTCTCTATTCAATTATTTTTCCGATTGTACGATGACAGCTATGAAAGATGACTAAACAAATATTCTTTTGAAAATAGATTCTTTTGAAAACAAGCGATCACCTGTTTGCTTTTTTAAGACAACCTTGGTTTTCCTGGGTTTCTGGAGTCATTACACCCAACAATGGTGCCAATTCCTGCACCAATCGAGAAATGACAGGTGCCGCCATCCACCCAGCTGTGGCATAGTTATGGGTTTTTGCGCTTGCTTTGGCTCGATCAATAGACACGACAATACCATACCGAGGGCAATCCAGAGGAAAAACAGCCACTGCAGAGGTCAGGTTTTGCTTTTCCACATATCGACCCCTCACGCGCACATTGGCCGTTCCTGTTTTTGCCCCCACCACACAATTGATGGCGGCCGCTTTTTTAGCTTGACCATTGGCCACCGCTTGTCCCATTAAATATAAAATATCTTTGACCGTAGACGGTTTTAACAGACGCACACCTGGGGATTTTGGAGATGCCAAAAAGGTAACCGGTTTTAAAATACCCGTGGCCAGAGGAATCAAACTGGCCGCCACATGCAAAGGTGTAACGGCAAATCCATACCCGTATCCAGCCGTTACGACTGTGATCATCGGCCAATTGCCCTTTGGAAACAGGGGACGAGCACACAGCCCCAATTCTGTTTTTATGCGACGAGAAAATCCCATTTTTTCAAGAAACTGTTTTTGAGCTGGTCCACCAACGGTCAGCGCCATTTTCGCGTACGCAATGTTGGATGAATACACAAAGGCTTCTTCAACGTTCAATGGCCGATTTTGTCCACGAAAATCTTTGACAGGATGGCGACCAATACGAAGGGGCCTAGACGCATCAAATACCGATCGTAACGTGCCCTTTTTAGTTTCCAACAGCACAGCCGTATTCGCAATCTTCATAATGGATCCAAATTCATATACGCCCGTCATGTTGCGATTGAAATAACCTGGATCTGTGGGGCAAATAGGCTGGGAAGGGGAAAAATCAGGTAACGACACCATGGCCAATATTTCTCCCGTTCGCAAGTCCACAATAATGCCATTGCCACCAACGGCGCTGTGCTCTGCAATTTGATAGGACAACGCATCATACAAAATATTTTGCACCCGTAAATCAAAGGATGTTCGCACAGGTTCATTCGATTGCATCAAGCGCTGGTTTAAACTCTTTTCCAGACCCGACAAACCCTGTTGATCCAGATCTGTTGTCCCTAATACATGGCAAAAAATGCGATCCATGGGGTAAATGCGCTTGGAATCACTCAGCACATCCAACCCGTCAATACCCAAAGCCTTGACCGCCATCTTTTTATGGGGCGCCACATGTCTGGCAATCCATATAAACGATTTTTTAGAATACATGTCACGCCTCAAACGCGCCCTATCAATGCTGGGAAAAATATCCATCAATGCGGAAATGACTTCTTCTTTGTCTACAACCTTGTTGGGATGGGCGTAGATGGAAAATGTATCTAAACTGCTGGCCAAAAAGTACCCATTACGGTCCACCAATGCGCCACGAACGATGCGTTTTACGCCTGGATCTATGGGGCTCATGGGGGTTAAACACACGATGCACAGCCGAACCATAATCAAAAACAATAAAAAGAAAAAAAATGCCCCCACAATCAGCACGCGTGATTTCGGCAACCCCCCAAAATCATGTTCAAAATCAGTATGATGAGGAGCATCACCCTGCTCTTGTTGCGGCCTCAGTCCTGAGTGCATCATGTTTGGCTTGGTTGTTGAGATGACACCAATTGACTCCTTTTCAAAGTGGACATGGGCGTGCTTTCTCCTGCCACGGCCATCATGCGCGCCGGTTGAATCAAATGGGCTAACTCATTACGCAACGTGTTAATCTCTCTTTGTACAGAGCCAATATTGCTGGTTAACTGGGATACACGACGCTCTATACCAATGACTTCGTGCTTGACGCGAAACAAAAAAGCCGCCGTCATGATGGTCATTAAAATGGTAAAAAACAGAATCACTCTCATGATGCGCGCACTCCGTATCGTAAACAGGCCGATCGAGATCGGGGATTGGCACACACCTCTGCACGTTGCGCCCGGATGGGTTTTTTTGTTTTTTCAGAAAAAGCATCCGATGTTTTGAAAAAGTTTTTCACAATACGGTCTTCCAAAGAATGAAACGACATAACAATCATGCACCCACCTGGCTGTAACAGAGGCAATACTCTAGGTAAAACCATCTCTATTTCATCGATTTCTTGATTGACGGCAATGCGCAGGGCTTGGAAGGTTTTGGTTGCTGGATGCTGTTTTCCTCTGCGTGGTAAAACGCTTTGTACCACAGTGCTTAATTGTTCTGTGGTTTCAAACGGAGTCTTGGACCTAAATTGAACGATGGCTTTGGCAATGCGACGACTGGCACGCTCTTCGCCATACTTAAAAATCAAGTCCGCCAACGCATGTTCTGGCAAATTATTGACTAAATCCGCCGCAGATTCCCCAGCTTTTTCCATACGCATATCCAGCGGACCATCATGCATAAATGAAAATCCACGTTCTGGTGTATCCAATTGGGGGGATGACACCCCAAAATCAAACAATACGCCCGCCACGCGCTCTTCTTTGAAGACCTCTTGCACATCAGAAAAACGTGACTGAACCATGCGCAAGCGATCCCCATAAATCGAAACCAAATGGTGACCATAGGCAATGGCGTCAGGGTCTCGATCAATGGCCGTGACCCGTGCGCCATCAATGCCTTGCAACAGAGCTTGGGTATGCCCACCCCTGCCAAAGGTAGCATCGACAAAATGCAACGGTCCCGTTTGATTTGAAAATAATTGTACGATTTCTTGACACAGTACTGGCCAATGCGCAGTCATTGCTTCCTCTCCCACAGATTCAAAAAGTTTCCTGCTGTATTTCAGACTTTATGACCAAACTTTTCAGACCGCGGAGACTGCTCTAAATAATACTGTACCTGTGTATTACTGCATTAATGCACCCAAAATAATGGCATGCCCAATACACAAATTCACAATCAAAACACGATACGCGTGTTTTAATCGCGTATTCATTACCTATTTCACCCCCAATCCTATCATGATTGATTTATTTAACGATTATAAAAAAGAGCAAACAAACCAAAACCACACAAACGACCGACGACCTCTTGTGAATCTAAACGGGCTCTCAATAAACATTTTTGGGCCACGCCTGATGTCACTGTGCAAGAGACCAACAGAAAAAACTTAATCATCAAAATACAATTAAAAAATATCATGGACTGCACAGCAAAGTCAAGGGAAAAAGTGCATTTTATCCACATACTTATCCACAGGCGTAAAACCCAAAAAAACCCCTATTTTTCAAGACTTTTATGTAAAAAATAAAACAATGCGCGGGTTTTATCCACAGTACTGAAACGGCTATTAGATCTGTTCATGATTGATGGTAAAACGGGCCCAACATTCACACTCAATTCTATACATCCGCACCCCCCCTGAACACCAAAAAACAAATACTATTTTATCTGTTTTTTCTAATAGCGTGACCCAGCCTACTCATCCGGCCTGAACGGGCCCTGCCCCTGTGCTGACGGACGCATCCACCAACATCTTGCCGTAATTCAAGCACTCTTCATGGCTGGGGCGCATTTCACAACGGATCCACCACGCCTTGGTTTGACTCAACACCCGCCCAATGTCTGGGCCAGACATTCCAAAGGCCATCACGTCCCGTCCTGACAAAGAAAACTCTGGAAAATCTGTGCCATCCAATGCATTCATGATGGCTTTACAAACACAAAGCCCCGTGGTCAGATCCTTTGCGGGCTCTGCCCTATTCTGCAGCACACCAACGTACATCAATGCGGTCATCCATAAGCGCTCTTTGGTGCCATGGACACCATACTGGTACACGCTGTTTAACGCTGCCAACCAGAGCTCATGACGACTTTGGGATGACCCCACGGTTTCTTGATGACAAAACAGAGGATTCCACAGCATATTCAGATGGTTTTTCTGCTCGTTCGACAAGGTCAAACGCCTTGGCATCGTCCCTGTTAAAAAGGCAAAACGTACCCACAGTGGTGCTGGACCCCACAGATTTTCTGTCGTCTGCAAAACAGAAATATGGGGTTTCTGACCAGCATGCCCCCACAACAAGGCATCAAAACCATAGTCATACAAACAGCTCACGGCGAGCCAGGGATTGTTAGCACCCAACATTTTAATCATTTCCTTGGTGATACGCTCGCTGGATAATAGGCTTAGATTGTGTTTCAAGGCCACACATTGGGCCAAACTGTCCTCGTCAGGATGATAACCATACAGAGCCCAAAACCTAAAAAACCGTACAATGCGCAAATAATCTTCGGCCACGCGCTGTTTCGGATCCCCAATAAATCGAATCACCCGATTGTTAATGTCGCGTTGTCCACCCACATCATCATACAGATGTCCATGATGATCCACGTACAAAGCATTCATGGTGAAATCTCTGCGCTGGGCATCGTCTTCCCACCTTGATGTATACGCCACAACGGCATGGCGACCGTCGGTTTCAACATCTCGACGCAATGTCGTGATTTCATAACTTTGACCGTCGCACAACAGCGTGACTGTACCGTGATCAATGCCAGTGGGAATGACTTTGTACCCATGGGATTGGAAAAAAAAGACAATCTCTTCGGGTCGATAAATGGTGGCGAAATCCACATCATCCCAATCAATGCCCAGCAACGTATTACGCACCACGCCTCCCACAAAACGCATGCCTGATGGATCTGGCAAGCAGGCAAACAATTTTTGATACCGTTCTTGATGCACCCAGGAAAATAGACTCATAAATGCCTCGGCCAACAGAGTTCAACCTCATCACCCAATAAGATCATGGGGCATTCCTGGGGGGCCCTAATGGGCACCGCGCAGCCATTAAAAACAGGAAAAAAGACAAAAATGACAATACCCACGGGTACACATTATGTATCCAGAATACATCAAAAAAGGCGTTAAAGTCCAATGTTCACGGCAACCCAATCATGGCACAACCCGTTGTCTGGTCAACGCCACCATGCACTCACCCCTACGCGATTCAGAATTACAGGCCACGGCGTTCATCCCCGTGCAACCTATGTTCTTGTGCCCTTTCCCCACAAAAGATCGTGGGATAGAATGACGATCCGAGTCATAGCTGGCTGTTTCAATAACAAAACTGCTTTCTTTTAAAAACAGGTGTATTCAAGCGCGATATTCGTGAAATTCATGATCAAAATGTGGTATAGTGATGAAAAGCACACCTCTATCATATTATGCCAGATTCTATCCGTGTCATTAAAATGCACGCATTGCGTAACACGATTTTAGTCATCCCCCCTCATGAAAAAATGTCTTGGTCGTATAAAAGCATTAGAGCCATAAGCGACGTTCAAACGGGCATTGGTGCAGACCAAGTCATGGTTTGTCAATACGGCACAGAAAACGACCAATCGATCCTGCAAACCACCATATGGAATCGCGATGGATCGTTGGCACTGGCCTGCGGTAACGGCATGCGCTGTGTGGTGGCTTATTTCAATACGCCCGTTGGACAGGTGGTCACCGTGCATGGCCCAGTGGGGCCTGTTCAAGGATGGAAAATGCCCGACCACACCATCGCCATTGCCCAGGGGGCTGTCACAATCGGGATGGATTCATCAAGCACCCAGAGCTCTTCTTTACCCGAAACGCGGTTTTGGATACCATCCCTGCAGCGCGCTGTGGTGGGTATTCCCGCCTTTATTGGCAACCCCCATGCTGTTGTATTGGGTCCTGTACCAGAAGGTTTGTCCGAATCCTGGTTGGCCAGCAACATCGACTTTCCCGATGGGGTTAATGTGTCCTTTGTTTGGCCAAAACTGGACAGTACGCCTGCCGATTTTTCAGAAAAAACCCGCACTGACTGGTTGGGCGACACCTTTTTCGTCAAAACGTGGGAACGCGGCGTCGGTTTAACCCAAGGGTGCGGATCGGCCTCTTGTGCCGTTGCAGAGGCT
>VGCF01000005.1 GCA_016870135.1 Alphaproteobacteria bacterium | reverse complement strand
GGAACGGGCGAAGCATCGGGGGAATCTCGTGCCACAGAGGCAGCTGAAAAAGCCATTGGTTGTTTATTGTTGGATGATGTGTCCATCAATGGGGCGCAATCGGTATTGATCAATGTTACGGGTGGTCCGGATTTGAAATTGTATGATGTGGACGAAGCCATTGGTCGCATCAAGCAAGAAGTGGATCATGAGTTGCCTGGGCGTGAATTGGCGCGCATTATTTTTGGTGCAACCTTTGAAAAGCATTTAGAAGGTGTGGTTCGTGTGTCGGTGGTGGCTACAGGCATTCAGGATCCATCGATGGTTCCCAATTTAGCGGCGGTAACGGCGTCTGTTGCCAATGATTCTTTGATGTCTGATGATCCATTGTCTGACACATTTTCCACCATGGGTTCGCGCCACAGCAGTTATGAATTCGAGGATACGGAATCCTTTTCTTCTTTTTCTTTAAACGAAGAGCCTCCGGAAGAATTTGGGTACAATACCCGTGCATCCGAGGAGTCTGATTTTGGGTATGTTTCAGATCGCAAAAAAGCCAAGCCTGCACCAAGTACATTTTTGCAACGCTTGATGGGGTTAACGCGACGAAAAGAGGCTGTGCCGTTGTATCCAGAAATGCCTAAACATTCGGACAAGTTTGTGGATAAATTTTCCCAATCTGGACCTGAAGATTTAGAAATTCCGTCATTTTTGAGACAAAAACCTCCGAAAAAATAGGATTTTGTGGGGGGGTGCACAATTTCTATGCGGTGTCCCATAATGTTGGGTGCAGTTGGTTGGCCTGCTTTTGTGGACCTACCTGGGGGATAGGGGTGGCTTCTCGCCTCGTTTGTACCCCATTTTGCATTCTTTCATTTTGGGGCGTTTGGTTGTGCACCCACTTTTTACCCTATTTAAAACGTACGAGAAGCTCTATTTTTGGGATTTTTTATAAAAACAATAAAAAAACTTGAAAGTCCGTTTTTTTTGTTATACGATCAAGATGTTAGTGCAAACTAAATATGATGATAAATGCTAAACAGAATAAGCGGGACGGACTCGGGGGCAGAACCCGACGCCTCCACCAGAGCACAGCAGCACGGCGTTTTCCGGTGGGGGCGATATAGGATCGACGTACGTAATAAAGGTTTAGGGTTCATTCGCGATTGTTCCGACGTTACCGGGCTGTTTTATAAATGCAAACTCTAATAATGCATTGAACACAAAAGCTGCTAACATGAATGGTGTAAGCCTTCCTGTAGCAGCCAATTCAGTAGCAGCAGCAGCGTAAGCGTTGTTGTTATTGAATTAAAACGTTCGCGGTGTGGGGGCTGACCGGGCAACAGAACAGCCCCCCTGATCAACCAGGGGAAAAAATTATGGATTATATGATTTGGATGGAAAAAAGCAAGCAAGACGTGGTCAAGCGTGCATTAAAAAAAGTTGCTCAAGACGGTCTGGATGCACCACACCATTTTTATATTACATTTAGAACCCAATTTCCGGGTGTCTCTATTCCCTTGAATTTAAACCAGCGCTATCCAGAAGAAATGACTATTGTTTTGCAGGATTCATTTTGGAATATTAATGTTCAGGACGATTATTTTACTGTTGATTTGATGTTTGACCATAAAAAAAGCACTTTACGCATTCCTTTTTCATCTCTGTGTTCATTTATTGATCCCAGTGCTGATTTTGCACTGCAATTTGACTGGAACAGCGTGACGCCTACATTTTTTGCAGACAATGTCTTGTCGCTGGATCATTTTCGCGCATTGCGTCAACAGTAATCATGGCGGTGTTGGCATGAGGAGATTGGTTTTAGAGCCTTGAATGCATGTCATCTGAATGGTTTGTTTTTTAAGGAAATAGATTCGCGGTGCTTTATTAGATCTAAATTTTAAAAGCTTTGACGTTTTACTTACAACTTTATCTTGGGTGATTCACAGATCAGGCTTTAAAAATTATACTACTCGCACTGTTTATTACACCTGTATGACCGAATCTTGTTACAGCAAGGCCGCCTTTTAAAACCGCAATGCCCAAACATCAATGTGTTGATCCCAAATGATTAGTCCCAAAATTTGTTGATCATATTAAATTAAAAATGTTGTCGAGGTGACAATGATTTCAAAAGGATATACCGTTATTTTGTTGTTTGCTCTTTTTTCTAAACGATTTTGCTACATTTTTGAAAAACACTTATAAAAATATTTATATCCAGTACAACCCTCTTTACATCCCTTTACATCCCTTTACATCCCTTTACATCCCTTTACATCTGATGGTAAGGAAAACTAAGGTTGCAATCAATGAATTTGTGACCAATATCTAATATTTTTAGGTTATTTTTGAACATTTAATACATGTTTTCTGTATAAAGCGCTATATTTTATTTTGGCTGCTGAATGAAAAACAATAGTCCCAACGCTCAGATCGATCCAGTGTATAACAGCAACTGCTATTACCCAATCTTTGTTGACTACATACACAAATCACTTAAAGGCTTTTAGTATTTTTATGAAACTTTATGAATATTAATTGTAAAATTTTCAATATTACATAGTGCTTAAAGCCATTCGTTTTTAAAATTGCGACCAAACATCTTGAAAAAGAAAGTTTAAACGTATCAAAAGTCATTATTATAAAAAGCAAGTCCGTTTTAAAAACCTGCTCTCTGTATCTGCGTTTTTAATCTTTTATAATGATAAAATTTTAATACTATGCGGTGAATCAATATTTTCATAGAAATTAGAAATAAAGTCAATGGCTTTTTTGTTCAAAAATTTGTACGAGGCCATATAAAAAAACGGTTTAATAATTCAAAAAACATATTATAAATAAAACCTTTTTATCAAATTTGAAAAATATTCAAAAAAACATTTCTTCGTTTAAAAAAAACTAATAAATGTTTTTTTGACAAAAATAATTTGCTTTTGGTTTTATCTTATATTAAAAATTTAAACCAATGGATCGAGCAGAATCAGCTAATGCCTTTACACGACCGTGGAATTTATACCCCCCACGATCAAACACCACTTTTTCTAATCCAGCGGCCAAACCACGTTCTGCAATTTTTTTTCCAACCCATTCTGCTGCCAAGCAATTAGATCGGGAAGTTAAATCACACTCTTTTTCAATAGAAGACGCTGAAACAATTGTGCAATGATTTGAATCATCTATGATTTGAGCATAAATATATCTGCCAGATCTAAAAACAGAAAGTCTTGGCTTTTGAGCAGATCGAACAGCCATTCTAGTTCTGTTTTTTCTTCTTTGGCTAGACGATCTAATATAACGATTGTTCATTTCTTATCCTTTAATTACTTTCTTATGTTACTTAGACTTTCCTTCTTTCATTCTCAGGAATTGACCAGGAACACGAACGCCCTTGCCCTTGTAAGGCTCTGGTGGTCGATAGCGAATAATTTCCGACGCAGTTTGACCAACTTTTTGCTTATTGGCCCCTAAAATTTTAAAAGCGGTTGGTTTTTCCATTTGTATGGTAATACCTTCTGGAATTTGATATAGAATATCATGACTATAGCCTAATGACAGTTTTAAGACAGAATTATTCTGCAAATCTGCCTTATACCCCACACCAACCAGCTCTAATTTTTTTTCAAAACCCTGGGCGACGCCATGCAGCATATTAGAAATATTACGGCACAAAGTTCCATACAGAGAAGACGTTTTTTTATCCAGTTCACTGGTTTTTACACCACCTTGAACGATAACATTGATGCTTGCCCCATCGACAACCACATCAAACCCATTGGGCAATGTGTTTTTTAAAACGCCCTTAGATCCAGTGGCTATAACTTCTTTTTGACCAACTTCAAAAACGACACCTGCTGGAATTTTTAAAGAAATTCGACCAATGCGCGACATAACTACCTCACTGTTAATAAAATTTTTCCACCCACATGACTTGCCCTAGCCTCTCGATCGGACAAAACCCCCTTGGACGTTGTCAGAATAGCGTTTCCAAGCCCATTTCCAACGTTCTTCATATTCCGTATTGAGGAATACACTTTTATGCTTGGCTTAGAAACACGCTTTATTTCTCGAATCACAGGCTTTCCAGAGAAATACTTAATATGGACTTTCAAAGACTTATCAAGAGTGTGAGGATTGTTCAAATCGAATCCTCGTATATACCCCTCTCTTAACAGTGTTTCTAATATTTGCTCTTTTAATTTAGAGTGAGGAACAACAGCAAAAGGCTTGCTTCTCATTTGAGCATTTCGAATACGGGAGATCATATCCCCCACTGGATCTGTAAACATTTTTCCTCCTACCAACTAGATCGACGAATACCAGGCAGAAAAGCATGAACCGCCATTTGCCTTAAAACAACACGAGATAAACCACAGAATCTGTAAACCCCCCTCGGTCTTCCCGTCTCCGCACACCTGTTACGAACCCTAACTTTA
Organism: Alphaproteobacteria bacterium; assembly: GCA_016870135.1. Taxonomy (GTDB): domain Bacteria; phylum Pseudomonadota; class Alphaproteobacteria; order Holosporales; family Holosporaceae. The sequence continues at coordinate 23,052 of VGCF01000005.1, read as the reverse complement.
GAAGAGCTACGCGGCATTTTGGCAAGCTTTATAGAAGCCTCAAATCGTTGCTCTACCGAGCTATCTCTGTCCATAATCTGGATTTTGAGCTCTTTTCTTTTCCTTGCATAATCAGCAACTAGATTTTTTTTTCTTTGGTTGCTTTCCAACAATCCCTTTCTCGCCACTATAACCTCCTAATTGTAAAACGGAAGACCAAACTCTTCTAACAATGCTTTTCCATCTTGATTTGCCTTTGCACTTGTAACAAAAACAATATCCATGCCCAAAATATCATTAATTTTATCATATTTTATTTCAGGAAAAATATAATACTCTTTAATGCCCATTGAAAAATTACCACGACCATCAAAACTCTTACTAGACAATCCCCTAAAGTCACGAATTCTTGGCATAGCGATATTAACCAACCTTTCCAAGAACTCATACATTCTATTGCCACGCAATGTGACCTTAGCCCCCAAATTCATTCCTTCTCTGATTTTAAAACCAGCTATAGATTGCTTTGCCTTTGTTATACAAGGTTTTTGACCAGATATATCAGCTAATCCCTCGACAGCGGCCTCAAGAATGCTTTTTTCTTGCATCCTCTTTCCCAAACCCATATTAATCACTATTTTTTCCAAATTAGGAACGGAGTGAATATTAGTATACCCCATTTTTTTCATCAGTGATTCCCGAATTTTGGTTTCATAAAGAGACCGAATTTGGGGTTTCGAATTATTTTCGCTCATTTCATATCCTTATTGAACTCTATCACTTTAAACGACAATTACCAGACAAGCAATATTAAACAACGCCTAAAACTGATCCATCTCTCTTAGCACATCGCACTTTCACATCGGATTCAAAGCGAAAGCCAACCTTGGTCGTCATTTTTTTGGACCATTGTAATGATTCAACCGCACTCGGAGCAACCAAAGCAACGTTGGATATATGAATAGAGGCCTCTTTTTTCACGACTCCGCCCTCTGGATTTTGTATAGAAGGCTTTACGTGGCGAGAAACAATATTTACTCCCTCAACAATAACTCTACTCTTCGTGCGATCTACCAAGGAAATTTTACCCTTGGACCCTTTATGGTCTCCTGCAATGACAAAAACGTCATCACCTTTTTTTAATTTCCAAGCCATCAATACACCTCCGGCGCAAGAGAAACAATCTTTGAATAAGAAGAACCTAGTTCTCTGGGAACGGGACCAAAAATACGTGTTCCCAAGGGTTCTCCCGTTGGCTTAATCAAAACAACAGCATTTTCATCAAAAATAATCTTAGAACCATCCGAACGCTGAATCCCTTTTGACGTTCTAACAATCACTGCTTTTTGAACAGTTCCCTTTTTAACTTTGGACGTTGGGCTCGCATCTTTGATGGAAACGACAATAACATCTCCGGTGAACGCAAAATTCCGATGAGATCCACCCAAAACCTTAATGCACATGACCTCTTTGGCTCCCGTATTATCGGCAACCTTTAAACGTGTTTGCATGCATATCATTGAAGACCTCCATCTGCCAATCCAACAATTTCCCAACGCTTTGTCTTGGACAAAGGACGCGTTTCACGGATAAAAACCCAAGCCCCCTTAGCATACGCATTGTTCTCATCGTGAGCAGCATATTTTTTAAAAACGTTAACATCTTTCTTATAAATAGGGTGGCGACTGACTCTACTTACCCTAACCATAGCTGTTTTGTTCATTTCATGACCAACAACCTGCCCACTTAAAACACGCCTTGTCATTTTCTTAGTGCTTAGCCTCCTTTCTGAACTTTTCAGATAGCGCTGTTTTGAATCGCGCAATATCTTTTTTGGACAAACTTACATCACTGGACCGAAAACCCTCGGACCCACTGTTCATTCTCAACTGGAACAAAACCCTTCTTCTATCAACAATAGATTTCTTAATGTCCTGGATAGACATTTTTTGAATATCGGCAAATGATTCTTTCTTCATATCCGCCCCCATTAATTTAATAATAACGATTAACCACCCCTAGAACTGCGCTGAACAAAGCGCGTATCAATGGGTAACTTGCGAGAAGCCAACCGAAAAGCTTCCTGCGCCAGATCCATAGGAACCCCGCCAATCTCAAACAAAATTCGACCTGGTTTTATACGACAAGCCCAATAATCAATACTCCCCTTTCCACTTCCCATACGAACCTCTGCAGGCTTTGACGTCACCGGAACATCAGGAAACATCCTGACCCAAACTTGCCCCATACGCTTGACATGACGGCTAATAGACCTACGAGCAGACTCAATCTGCCGAGCCGTAATACGATCTGGTTCCAAAGCCTGCAAACCATATTGCCCAAAAACAATATCGGAACCCTGGGTGGCTTCTCCGTGAATTTTACCTTTAAAAAGCTTTCTATGCTTTGTTTTCCTAGGCATTAACATGTTTCGTACTCCTCACCACTTTTTAGAAGATTCTAACCGCTTGTCCACACCTGGAGACTCGGCGGAATCCAAAATGTCGCCCCTATAAATCCAAACCTTTACCCCGCAGGCACCGCTGACAGTATGGGAAACGCTAGAGGCAAAATCAATGTCAGCACGCAAAGAGTGCAAAGGAACTCGACCCTCAAAATACCACTCTGTTCTTGCAATTTCAATACCACCCAAACGCCCAGAACAGTTGATTCGGATTCCTTTTGCTCCCATTTTCAGGGCCGACTGAATCGCTTTTCTCATTGCTCTTTTGTAAAAAACGCGACGCTCCATCTGCTGCGCAATGTCATTGGCAACATAGTGAGCTTGAAGCTCTGGTTTTCTAACTTCTACGATATTAAAAGAACAATCAACATCGATGGCTTTTTTCATTTTTGCCAATAACTGATCAACTCCAGATCCTTTTTTACCAATCACCACACCTGGTCGTGACGAAAACACGGTCACTTTTGGCTTTGAACCTGGTCTTTCAATTAAAACCCGAGTCAAACCGGCGCCCTGAAGGTTTTTTTCGACGAATTTACGAATTTCAATATCTTTTTGAACAAATGCAGCATAGTTTTTTTTAGAATACCATGCAGAATCCCACGTTTTGTTAATCCCAAGTCGAAGACCTATTGGATCTGCTTTTTGTCCCATTTTGGTTACAACGCCATCGTAATTGTTAAACCATCATACCGCGTCATAAACTTTTTGACAACCCCCCTATCCCCCATTTATCCAACACATTTGCTCTGTCAGGCCGAAATCTAAAATCCACCTATACAGAGCCCGCCCACCATTCTAAGTCGAAGGACGATTAATGCTGTCCAAAAAGTCATCATTATTCTTTGTCATTTTCAGGCGCTCTAACAAAAAGTCTGTGGCCTCTGCCGCACTCATGGGGCTTAATGCCCTTCTCAGCAACCACTTGCGCTGTAATTTGGCAGGATCAACCAACAACTCCTCTCTTCGTGTCCCCGAACGCGTAATGTCAATGGCTGGAAACGTCCGCTTGTCCGCCAATTTACGATCCAAAATTAGCTCAGAATTGCCTGTTCCCTTGAATTCCTCAAACACAACTTCATCCATCCTGGACCCCGTATCAACCAGCGCCGTACCAATGATGGTCAGCGACCCCCCCTCCTCCACATTTCTAGCCGCCCCAAACAGCCGCTTTGGCTTTTGCAGCGCACTGGCATCCACACCCCCCGTCAATACTTTTCCTGATGAAGGAACAACCGTATTGTAAGCTCTGGCCAAGCGTGTAATAGAATCCAGAAAAATCACCACATCTTTTTTGGCCTCCACCAATCGCTTTGCTTTTTCAATAACCATTTCTGCCACCTGAACATGCCGGGCAGCAGGCTCGTCAAAGGTCGAACTAATCACCTCGCCATTTTTAACGGTGCGGGCCATTTCCGTTACCTCTTCTGGACGCTCGTCGATCAATAACACAATCAATTGCACCTCTGGATGATGATGCATGATGGATTTAATCAATGTTTGCAAAATCACGGTTTTCCCCGTTCTAGGCGGCGCGACAATCAGACCGCGCTGACCAAACCCTATGGGAGCAATCAAATCCGTTACACGCAAGGTTAAATCCTTGTTCTTGGGATCCACGCCATCAGGGGATTCCAGGGTTATTTTCCTGGTGGGAAACAGAGGGGTCAGTTGATCAAACGGTATGCGATTGCGCAACATATGAGGATCTGCGAAATTAACCTTCGTAATCTTGGTGAAGGAAAAATAACGCTCTCCTTCCTTGGGCGACTTGATCACACCCTCTAACACATCTCCCTTTTTCAAATGCAGCGATTTAATTTGCTGAACGGTAACATACACATCGTCTGATGCGGCCAAATAATTGGATGCTGCTGATCTTAAAAACCCAAAACCATCAGGTAAAATCTCTAGAACCCCCTCTGTTGTAATGGCAATATTCTGCTCGGATTTCTTTTGCAAAATGGAAAAAGTCAAATCGCGACGCTTCATATCCATGGCACCGTCCAAGCCCAGAGTCTCGGCCAATCTTAACAGTTCAACAGGAGACTTTGCTTTAATTTCACGTAAATGCATATAAATAAAAACACTTTAATAAAGATGATGGAAAAAGGGTCAAAGGAATTTCGACGTCTATACCGTATTATTTTACTGATAATACGTTAAAGACGCAAGGGGGCCCCCATCAAAAATCCCTACAGCCTGATTGGCACATCTGTTACCACGGACAGCTCTGCCTGGTAACGATCCCAAAGACGAACATCTTTGGCCGTATCCTTAACAGAAATCCCATACTTGGGATCACTTTTCCACTGTTTAGCCCAATGCACCAACCCCCCGCGCACAACATCGCGATACAGCTCCATCAGAGCAACAGCAGCATCCAGATCCCCCATTTTTCCAAGAATTTTTTGACCCATTCGATGGCCATTGATCTGATGATCCAGAACCAACAGTGCCCGAACAGCATCCATTACAGAAATGTCCAAATCTTGCACAATAGAAAATAGCCCGATTGGACCCAACATATCCACAAATCGATTCACCAGCATGGTTATTTTGATTTCTGAAAACAAGAAATGATGTTTTAAAAACGACGAAAATCGCTCTTGTACGGCTCTGGGAAAATAACGCACAACATACTCTTCTCCCAATTCAGACAAGTCCATTTTCTCTAGAACGCCCCTTAAATACCGCTTGACATAGGCCAAAACAACCGCCATCTCTGGCCTGGTTACCCCTGCACCTTGTTTTCGCCCCTGCAACCCCTCTAACAACGCATCCAAACCATCGTCTGCCACGCCACAGATTGCCTTGTACGCCTGCAAAAAGCCAACGGTACGATCCAAAATCGCCGATTGATCCCCCAGGGCAGAAAAGGTCAGAGCCAAGTTTTGCCACGCATTTTCCCTCAACACATGGGTGCACACATCCTCGGTAATGGCTTGCAATATAAGAGCACGCTCTGACTGATCAATAGCGCCGTTCTGCACAACCTGATCCAACAAAATCTTGATGTTGATTTCATGGTCCGAACAATTCACGCCTGCGCAATTATCCACCGCATCTGTGTTTAAAATACCACCTGCCAACGCATATTCAATACGTCCGGCCTGAGTCATGCCCAAATTCGCCCCCTCGGCCACGATTTTTACCCGCAGATCTTTGCCATAAACCCGCGTTTCCGCATTGGCTGCATCCATAACGTTTTGCTCTGATTGCGCCTGAACAAACGTCCCTATTCCCCCTAAAAACAACACATCAGCCTGCATGCTCAAGATGGCTTTGATCAAATCATTAGGACCAATGAAACAAGACGTCAAACCCAGCATTTTACAGGCCTGATCCGATAACTCGATCTGCGCTTGATGACGGCTGTACACCGCACCACCCAAGGAAAAATCAGCATAATCCGACCAGCGAGAGCCTGGCAAGTGAAACAATCGGCACCGCTCGCGGTAACTGGCATCAGGATCAGGATTGGGGTCAATAAAAATAGATTCGTAATTAAATGCCGCCAACAGCTGTACATTACTGTCTTCCAACATGCCGTTGCCAAACACATCGCCCGCCATATCACCAACACCCACCATTGTCAAGGGATGCTCTCCACCATACCCCAGTTTGGCCAAATGATGACGTATGGACACCCACGATCCACGCGATGTAATGGCCAGCTTTTTGTGGTTATATCCATTGGACCCCCCAGAGGCAAACGCATCGCCCAACCAATACCCGCGACGCAGTGCAATGGCGTTTCCATGGTCCGAAAAACTGGCCGTTCCCTTATCGGCTGCCACCACATTGTAAAAATCGTGACCATCATAACAGCGTACATTGGTGGGCGAAATTACATTTCTGCCTGCCAAGTTGTCCGATATGTCCAAAATACCGTGGACAAACATCTCATAGGCCTGCAGTGCAGAAATCCTGTCATCTTTTATCAAAAAGGCCCCCTTGGATCCCGACGGAACGATAATCGTATTTTTCAAGACTTGCGTTTGCATCAACTGCCAACACTCTGTTCGAAAATCTTCGCGATCCGACCAACGCAGCCCTCCCCGCGCCATCATGGCCCCCTTTAACATCACGCCTTGAAATACGGGGTGATCCATGAAAATTTCAATAATTCCATTGGGATGCAAGATTTTAATCACCATAGCCTGGGCATCTGGGCAATAAAAATTAGTCCGCACCGTTTGTTCAATGGCGCAAATCATGGGACCAAAGTCGCCCTGTTTTAAATCATCCAGATTCCCCCCATCGTCCCCTATATCACCGTTGGATGTGGACGAAGATGTGGGCGAAAATTTATGATGAAACATGGCCATAATGCGCTGGGCAATCTGTGGATTTTCCTTCCACGCGTCATACAGACGGGCCCTGGGATCAGAATAATCGGCTCTGACTTCACGCCCTGGAGCTTCTTGTAAAAAGACCTGATGAACATAATTTGCATAACAATCCACAATGCGTTGATCCAACATACCACGCCATATTTTTGAATTAAATGTGTATTATACCAAAACACAAGGCTGGATGCACGGTCAATAGGTTGTTTCGCACAGAATCATAATAGAGGGCCATCATACCCCGCATCCTGCTGCCCTGATCTGCAATCCCTTCACCCCCAATCTGGTTTTTTGTTTCCTCTTTCAACCTTTTTAAAAACCTGGGCACCTTTGCCGTACCATGCACACGTTTGATCATTTTTGTCTCTCTTTTTAGATGATCCGCCCCCTATGGATTATGAGATAAAAATCCAGTACCATAGATCAAAATATCAGAGTAAAAACCATGATCGTTTCCTTGACATCGTCTGCTGAATTAGCGGCTCATTTGGCGAAAAATGCCATTACATTAGTGGATTTTTGGGCCCCCTGGTGCGGTCCGTGCAAAGTCATGAACCCCATTCTGGACCAATTGGCCAACGATCAATCCTTCTCCGTATCTGTGGTCAAGGTTAATATTGACGATGCACCAGATTTGGCATCCGGTCAGCAAATCATCTCTATTCCTTGCCTTAAAATCTTTGTCAATGGCCAACAGGTGGCTTCCCAAGTGGGCGCTCAGAGCTTGACGCAGTTAAAAGATTGGATTGCTCGCCATCAGCCATCGGCACAACATCCATCATTGTAAACAAAGTCTGGGGGAAGCGAAAAACAGAAAAGAGGCGCTGAATGAACGCACGATTTTCCAAGCCAAAAGCTGACCCCCTTTTTGTTCAAAACGATCTATGGCCCATACGGCACGGATTTTTTGGTCTTTATGGTGGCATCGGCCCATTACAGCACGCCGCGTTACAAGCATCCTGCCTCCCTGTCCATTCTGATTCACCCCACAGCATCCATTCCGATCAGCAGAACCGCTGTGCGCTGATTAAGACGGTAGCGCGCGCCTCTCTGGCCGCATTACATTTCACCGGCACGGCCTGGCTGAGCAACCAAAAACACACCAATCGCGTTCTGGTTTTGCCTAGAGACCAACAAAGCATTATGCAGCCTGCCGATGCCCTAATTACCAACGATCCCGATGCCTTTATCGGAATCATCACGGCCGATTGTGCGCCTATTTTGATTTATGATGGGGTGGCAAAGGTGATTGCCGCCATTCACGCAGGCTGGCGTGGGGCTGTTTCTGGGATCATAGAGGAAACCGTGCGTCAAATGTACGCCATGGGGGCTACAATATCCAACCTGCAGGCCACTATTGGTCCCATGATTCGGTCAGCATCTTACCAGGTTTCCCCTGATTTTGTACAAACGGTCCAAGATGCCTCTGCCTGGAATATTTCCACCATGGTGCGTACAGTGGGCGACTGTGTCTTTTTTGATCTGCCGCTGTATATTCACAAACGACTAGAATCTCTGGTTTCGAACATTACGGACATCCACATTGATACCTTTTCACGAACAGACTTTTTCAGCCATCGTCGAGCCACACACCATCAAAAACAGGCGAACAGAGACAACAGAACCGGTTTTGACAAATGGTCAGAACAATCTGGGTGTAAATCTGAGCACCAGAAAATCACTGAAAACACCTCTGTAAAAAACGCAATGATGCCTCCCTTGGGTGAAACCTTGGGCGAATCCTTGGGCAACGAATCCGTGACCTGCTGGGCAGAGGGATCTGGGGAAAACAGCCCCAACAGTCATGGGCGGAATATTTCCTGGATTTCCCTTGCAGCAAGAACAAACCCATTGTAAGACGTAACCTGTGTTGTTCTGCCTGAAATGACTAGCCACAGTGTGATCTGATAGCTCCCTTACGGCATGCACAAAGGGGTGCAACCCCATCATGGCTTTGTCAGTCTGGTTCAACAGTATAGCTGCAGGAATGGATCGATTGGTTTAGCAGGATGGCTGCAGGCACGCACTCTGCCAGATTTCTGGGTCTTTTTTAATCGATATGGACTAGGGCCTGACCAAATTCCACAGGATCTCCGTTATTCACCAAAATTGCCCTCACTCTGCCAGATTTCTGGGCCTTGATGGTATTCATGGTTTTCATCGCTTCTATGATTAAAACGGTTTGCCCTTCTTGAACAACAGAGTCAACGGATATAAAAGGGGGGTCTCCTGGTTTCGGAGACAAATAGGCCGTTCCGACCATTGGCGACTTGACCACATGGTGGGATAAAATCTGCTGCTGTTCCGCTAGAGGCGTAACAGAGGTGCTCCTGGATGGGCTTTGTTCTGTCGGGACGAAAACGGTCTGCAAATCCAGAGATTTTTCCATCAAATGCGAAACCCGGCCAACAGATTCGGGGGCCTTAACTGCGCGCACTCTGAAATCACCTGAACGATATTCTATTTCCGTTAAGGACGATTTCTCTAACAGCTCTGCAATAGAGCGCACCATCTGTAATGGTGTTAAATGATCAGATCCTGTTTCAGGCCAATCCTTTTTTTCCCTGTCTTTTACCTTTTCTGATTCTTTTTCTAACTGTTTTGGGGTGTCCAAATGTGAATTATTTTCTGTCATCGCACCAAAGACTGTCTTTTTTTGAATTTTATCAAAAATTGACCAAAAATGAAACCTTGCCATTTACGCGTGATGGAATTGATGGCCGTTCACACGTGACGCGATGACTTATGGACCAATTCTTGACTACAAAAATGGATCTGCATAACCCACATTGATATACTCACTCGTCCCGCCGTACACCAGAGAGCAGTCGTATATAAAACAAGACCTGCCGCAAAAAACAGCAAGTCTTTTTGACTTTTAAAGCAATTTTTCTAAAAAAAGCCTCAACATTTTTTTTCAAAACAGTCAAATCGCTTGATCAGATGTGATAGTCAAGAATCAACACAAACCCAATTATCGTGAGTAAAACTCGACAATAGATCCAACATCCATATTAATTGGATAAGGGATCTTTTCCAATTCTGGAACATAACTGAATGTACCGGACCAATCGCCTGACTTGTATTCTATATACTCTGGGATGTCGCGCTCTAGGGACGCCATAGCCTGAACAACGATGCTGTTTTGACGCATGGATTCGCGCAAAGTAACCACATCACCCTGTTTTAATCGGTATGATGGAATGTTTACACAACGACCATTAACCAAAACATGCTTGTGTCCAACCAATTGACGGGCGTTAAACACCGTGGGTGACCATTTTAAACGGTAAACCATCGCATCCAATCGTGATTCCAACAACCCAACTAACTTTTCGCTGGTGTCTCCGCGCAAGCGAACAGCTTCTTTGTAAATATTTCGGAATTGCTTTTCCACAATATTTCCATAATAGCCTTTTAATTTTTGCTTAGCGGCCAACTGTTGACCATAATCGGTTAATTTTCGAGCACCCTTTGAGCCGTGCTGGCCAGGAGGATAGCTTCTGACATGAACCGGACTACTGGACTGGCCCCAAAGTGCCACACCATACCGCCGTTCAATTTTGTGCTTGGACTGAGTTCGTTTTGTCATACAATGCTTTGTGTTCTATATCGTTTCCCATGTTTTTCTATTCTAGAGCGTTATTGGCACCATGTCAAACTGAAAAATTCCAAGGGGAGTGCCAACCCGTTGCCAGCCCCGCTCGCCTTTGATTTAAAAAAGGAAAAACAAAAAGCGAAGATTTTACTCAAAAGAACAGTACAAAAAGTTAACAAAAGTATTTTTTTAACAAAAAATTAATTAATTTTAGCTAACATTACATTATGAACACATTAAAATAGTTTTTAAAATGAATAAAAAATATATTTTAATTGCATTAATACTGTATATATTTACCGCAATGGAAAATAAGGCGACATCAAACAACTATAGAAAGAATCCATTGGCTACTTACGAGGGTTCTAAACAGACCAATAGTTTTTCACTCCTAGACAACAGCTCCGCTCTATCTCAACGTTCCAGATCCAGTGATCAAAAGTCTAGACAAAAGTTAAAAAGCCTTGATTTGGAAGTTAAAGCATCCAGGATAACATTGGTGAAAAACCTAATGGATATGGAGAGCGTTGAGTCTATATCTGTATGTGATTCACCATCCATTACTCTGCCCAAATATAAAATGAGGCCTGAACACACCAATCAAGACACTCAAACGGATCAACCCGCTGAAAAAAGAGACCTAGGCGTTCAAGTTTCACAAGAAACCACAGCAATGGGCGCTGAGCGCAAAGCAAAAACGCAGAATCAAGAGACCCAGATGGATAAGGAGCCACCGGCAGAAACAAAGAGCACAACCATCCGTACAAATTCAAGCCACGATTCAATACGCACCACCGGTTCCGCCAACACTGGCCGCACTGAGTCAAACGGCAGGCAAATGGTCGAGAATTTAAAAAACGAAAACCATGACCGAAAAGACGATAACATCCTTGTCAAAACCCACAACAATCAGATTGAACACTCTGCAGACCGTCCTGCCCACCCATTATCTACAAAAGAAACTCAGACAACAGAAGAACATTTGACCAAAGCCATCCCCTCTGCAAGCCATACCTTGGTTTCCAGCCCAGACCAATCTGTTGGAAACAAGCCCGTCACAACCCACAATCATTATTACTCGACAACAAACAATCATCATACAGTAAATCCGTTTAAATACCACGAAAAATCAAAACCTATTACAGCAAAAGTTCCGGACACATTGTTTGACATAGATTTTTTTATAACCAACATTTCAAATTCTATTGCCACATCGTTTTCGAAGGATTTTCCGCAAATGTTTTCCAAATTCATTCATCGTTTCAATGAAATGACGGCAAGCAGCCAAAAACCTCTTCTTAAAACATCAGAAGAAGAGGCGGCGAAAAAAGCACCCTCTAACAAAAAAACACCTGCCAACACAAAGCCAACACCCCAGTACACCGTTTTTGATCTCATAAAGAAACAATGCACCTCTTTATACGATTCTTTGGTGGAATTGTTGCATTTGACGGGCCAAAAAAAGCGGGTTTCTCGCGTTTCATCAGAGGACTCATCACAACACCCGAATCTAAGAGTGACTTATAAGACTTTGGGCGAAGACCCGGAAAAGCCAAGACGATCCACATCGTCCAGATTATTTTATCTTTCAGGTAAAAGGGCGAAAAAAGCCATTACCAACAGCCTTTCCAGAGTCCGTCGTGTGGTCCTTGATATGGAAAAAATCAGTTATAACACAATCAATAAAAACAAACGCGCCTCTAGGGCCTTGAAAAAAACCGATCAATATGCTGAATTGGCTGTTAAACGATCCCGTATCCGCCACGATCTTGTGACAGGGTAACCCATTGAATACCCCTCCAACAGATCTTGCGCAAGACAACTCTCTTACCCCAGAACGTGATTTGTGGGGAAAAGGGGTGCGAGGTAATGCCTCAGAGTATTCTGATGCGTTACCTCTTTATTTCCTGACATACTGGATAAAGGGGGGCGTAAAATGTAGGCAATGACACTGGGTAAGTTTTGGGATAAAAACCCTCACCAGGCTGGGCCGGCATACCGATTACCTGTGATACAGAGGGAGGTCAGCACGTTTGTCCCCCATCGCACACACTGCCTCCCCGCCCCAAGATGACAGGCCATTACCACCCCCTTCTATACATCCAAATTCATCACGCCCATAGCATTGTCTTGAATAAAGGCTTTTCGGGGTGCCACAATATCCCCCATTAAAATACAGAACAAATCACTGGCTTCTTCGGCTTGTCGAATAGTCACTTGTCGTAATGTGCGCGCTTCGGGATCCAAGGTGGTTTCCCACAGCTCATCGGCCTGCATTTCCCCCAAACCTTTGTAACGCTGAATGCTTAAACCCTTTTGCCCCTGTTGCAAAATATAGGACCACAGTGCCAATGGACCATCAAAAACCTGATCTTTAAAGACGCAAGGAAAATAATCTCGGCAATAATCTTTATGGGTGGCCAACTGAACCCCTTCCGAGGTTTGCAATACGGAATGGGGAAAACGTTCTTGGCTCCAGACCTTGTCTTTTTGGTACGAAAATACGATTTGATCATCATCCATCATTTGAAAAGACCAGTTTCCAAAACCCAGAGCCGTATTTTTTTCTACAAACTGTGTGGCCCAGGCCAGGGAATCGTTGATATTTTCCTGAAAAAGCCCCATCATTAACGCCCTCTGTGCCAGGACTTGATTAATGCCGTAATGAGTGTACATGCGCTGAATCACCGCATCCACTTGGCCTGCGCGACGGACCACGCGATCCAAATCTTGACCAGAGCACCGTTCTCCTGTTACGCTATTTTCCAGAATAAGTCCTTTTTCTCCCCCCTCGATCAGGAAGTTATTCAACGCCCGATCATCCTTTAAATACATTTTGCTATTCCCGCGCCTGACACCGTACAAAGGGGGTTGCGCAATATACAAATAGCCCTGCTCAATCAACGTTCGCATATGTCGAAAAAAGAACGTTAACAACAGGGTCCGAATGTGACTGCCATCCACATCGGCGTCGGTCATCAAAATCACTTTGTGATAGCGCAACTTTTCCAGATTAAAATCATTGCCTATACCGGTTCCCAAAGCCGTAATCAGCGTTCCAATTTCTGATGACCCCAACATGCGATCAAATCGAGCACGCTCTACGTTCAAAATCTTACCGCGCAAGGGTAAAATAGCTTGGAATCGACGATTTCGGGCATTTTTGGCCGACCCCCCTGCACTTTCCCCCTCGACAAGATAGACTTCGCACAGGCTGGGGTCGCGCTCTGAGCAATCGGCTAATTTCCCCGGCAAACAAGCAATATCCAGTGCTGTTTTGCGTCGCGTTAACTCTCTGGCTTTTCGCGCCGCTTCTCTGGCCAGCGCTGCCTCCATAATGCGTGCCAAAACTTTTTTGGTTTCCACAGGGTGCTCTTCGAACCAGCGCTCTAGCTGATCCCCCACCACCGATTCAATAACAGTCCGCACTTCTGATGAGACCAATTTATCTTTTGTTTGGGATGAAAACTTTGGATCCGGCATTTTTAAAGACAAAACGCACGTCAAACCTTCTCGACTATCTTCGCCCACCAACCCCACTTTTTCCTTTTTCTGCGACTGCATCAATTGCCCAACCACCCGCGTTAACGCCGATCTAAATCCAGCCAAATGGGTTCCCCCATCTTTTTGCGGAATATTATTTGTAAAACATAACATCACTTCGTGATAACTGTCGGTCCACTCCAAAGCAATATCAATACTGATCAATCCACGCTCGCCACGCATATGAATGGGTTCATGTAGCGCCGTTTTGTTGCGGTTTAAATAGCGCACAAAGGCACTGACTCCTCCCTCGTAATCCAAAACCACTTTTTTAGGAGGAAATTCCCGCTTGTCTTCTAGGATTATGGCAATATTTGGATTTAAAAAAGCCAATTCTTTAAATCGATGCTCCAACACTTTAAAATCAAATTCTGTTTGAGAAAAAGTCTGAGACGAGGGTAAAAAGGTAATTTCGGTTCCCCGCTGATCGCCATCTGAATCCCCAATACGCTCTAGGGGGCCTCTCGAAACCCCGTGATCAAAAGTCATGGTATAACACCCACCATTGCGCCAAATGGTCAAAACCAACCATTGGGACAAGGCATTGACCACAGAAACGCCCACGCCATGCAAACCACCGGACACCTTATAAGAATTTTGATCAAACTTTCCACCCGCATGCAACTGGGTCATGATGACCTCTGCGGCGGAAACCCCTTCTTCCGCATGGAGATCCACAGGAATGCCTCGACCATTATCCCGAACCGTAACCGACCCATCGGAATTCAAAGAAATAGAGACCTGGTTACAATACCCAGCCAACGATTCGTCAATGGCGTTATCCACCACCTCGTATACCATATGATGCAAACCTGACCCATCATCGGTATCTCCAATATACATACCTGGACGTTTTCTAACGGCATCCAGTCCACGTAAAATTTTTATGGAATCTGCTGAATAATCTTGCGCTTCTGATCCCATCACTATTTCTTCATCGCTCGACATAATGCCTTCCTTTTAGGTATGAAATCTATACTATCTCTCCCCCATTTTACACCATGTCTTTGATTTACACCATGCAATCCTCATCTTCATTAGAGGCATTTCGGGCGGTCTCTGATTTTTCAGCCCCATCTTGGTCTCGGTTTTGACCCGCATCACGTTCTGAATCAGCGGCATTAAACAAGAATTTTTGCAATAATTCATGAATGTGCAGGGGTGATTGTGTATCAAAAATCGTTCCACCATGAGACAACAAACGCTCGCTCATACCAGGCAGCAGCATCAATATGGTGGATCCAAACAAACTTTCAGAGGTCACCGATGCCCGGGTATCTTCGGGCAGCATAACATCTTTGTTCACGGCAAATTCCACATTAACAACAAAATTCTTTTTATGATCAAGATCGAATCCCACCACTTTTCCCACCACCACACCATTGATTTTAACCGGAGCCCCAATATTCAGCCCCGTGATACTGTCGAATTCTGCATAAAACGTAGAGGTCCTGTGTTTGTGACCATAATATTTGTAATACACTCCACCCAAAATAGATACCACAAGAAATAGAATGATCCACGCCACCAGCGACTCTATTCGATTTGTTTTTGCACCCATACGACGCTCTATTTTTATACTGTCTGTACAATACCACGGTCTGATCTTTTGTGCAATTAACTTCGGATATCAAAGTTAAAAAAGTCTATTGTTCGATAAAATTTGAAAAACTATACAAAAGTTTAGTAAAAATTTTATATGACAGTCTTTAAAATCGTTTATTTTTTTATTTTGTAAAAAAGAACAGGATGATACCCCAGCATTGGATGGTTTTGGCCCCATAAAAGGGCTCTGTCTGCCCCGAGTCCATAAATGGTGTCATGGTCTGCAAAGGGTTTATATCCTCTGTTACGGTCTGCAGAATTCTGCCCACTATACTGTTTCGACAGGTTCTGGACCAGACCATTCTTAACCACAGTGATGCAACAATCACGGGTCAAGAAGGATTGGTCATTATCCACCAGAACATCAGATCCACAAATGGACCTCGTCACGGACCGCTATTCTGCGGTCTCTTCGTGTCCCTCTTTTGAATTTTCCCCTAATTTAGCATAGGCAAAACCAGCAATACGAACGGGCTTACCCAAGCGCTCGCCCTCCTGTTTTAAAAACTCTTTAATGGTTTTTCCAGAATCGCGCACATAATCCTGCTCTTCTAACACAATGGTTTCAAAAAACTTTCTTAAACGCCCCTCAACCATTTTAAGTTGCACGTCCGCTGGCCTGTCCCCTGATTGCTCTTGAATCTGCTCTTGCAAGAACGTTTTCTCTTTTTCTAAAACTGCAGGAGAAACCTCGTGAATGGAAACACAATGGGGCCTGGTAAAGGCGATATGCATGGCCAAATTTTTGCCCAAAGCCTTTAAATCGTCCTCGTTTGCCTCTGATTCCAAGGCCACCAAAACCCCCAATGTGCCAATATTTGGGGTGCCTGGAAACGATTGATGAATATACGACACCACCACACCAGGATTCACATTAAGGGCTACCAAACGACGCAATACAATGTTTTCTCCGATGGTCCCAGCGAACTCTAAAACACACTCGCTAATGGTCCCTCTTTTGTGATTTTCTGCATCCAAAGGATGTTCAAGCAATCGCTCCACAGCGGTTTCAGAACGCGACATCGCCACGCCCAAAACAGAAGAAATTAACCCCTTGAACGGATCACCACGCGCCACAAAATCGGTCTCTGAACTGATTTCGATCAGCGCACCAAAACCCCCAACACAGTCGGCCGCAATGGCGCCTTCTGATGCCAGACGATCGGTCTTTTTTCCGCCAACCAGAACACCATTTTTCCGCAACCAATCCATGGCCGCAGACAAATCTCCTCCCGATTCTGTCAGGGCTTTTTTGCACGCACCAAAAGGAGCAAGCGTTTCTTCCCTCAATTGTTTTAAAACATCCATAGAAATTGTCATACCACTAAATCTCCCTATTTATATTGAATGATGGATCAGAGATCACCCCTTTGGTTTAATCGCAGGCGCAGGAGAAGGTTCAAAATCCGGAACATTAGGCACATCATAAGACTTTTGATCAAATTCCTCTTGCAAACCCGACAAGACAGTTTTGGCAACCACATCGCAATAAAATTCGATGGCGCGCAACGCATCATCATTTCCAGGTATAGGATAATCCACCAACGTGGGATCTGTATTGGTGTCGACGATGGCAATGGTGGGTATTTTCAGTTTTCGCGCTTCTTTAACCACAATGCTTTCTTTGTTCGCATCAATCAAAAACACCATGTCTGGCAAACCACCCATGTTGCGGATGCCGCCCAGAGCCAGTTCGCACTTACCCAATTCACGGTGAAAACCCAACTGCTCTTTTTTAGTATACGAAGAAAAATCGGTAGAATTGACGCGATCTTCCACTTCTCTGAAATGTTTTAACGATGCAGAAATGGTTTTCCAATTGGTCAATGTTCCGCCCAACCAACGATGGTCCACATAATATTGACCACACCGAATGGCGGACTCCTTGATGGCCTTTCTGGCCTGCAGTTTTGTCCCTACAAACAAAATTCTGCCACCATTTTTGACGCACTGATGCAGCGCAGCCATGGCTCTGTTCATCAGCATCACTGTTTGAGGCAAATCAATGATATGAACGCCGTGGTGTTCTTTGTAAATATAGGGTGCCATTTTTGGGTTCCAACGGGCTCTTTTGTGGCCGAAATGGACCCCTCTTTGCAATAAATCTTCTAATGATATGGTTGGTACTGTAAAACTCATTTGTATATCCTGTCCAGTTTTCCTCTGCAGAGCGCTGATTGTGCACCGGAAGGATGCCCTGCATGAGAGATATGATTTCCACCAAATATTACCACAAAAGCCCACCAGTGTACAAGCATATAGACAAGCCAGACAAGCCCACCAGTGTACAAGCAGATAGACAGGGGGGCGCCCTTGACGTGGGATTTTAAACGCGGTATGATTTTCAAAAATAAGTTTACAATTTTTCCATGTCGAGATTTTGCTGCATCTCCTTAAAAGGCCCCATGGTTGGCAACAATGTCAGCCACGCCAACAATAAGACCAAGCGCGTTTTCTATCCAAATGTGCGCTGGGTCAGTGTTTACAGCCAAATGCTTTCAAAAAACATCATGCTGAAAGTATCCTCTGCTGGAATAAAAACCATTGATAAAAGTGGTGGCATTGATCTGTTTGTTCAAAAAACATCCAACAGAAAACTGACACCACCATTGTTAAAATTGAAAAAAGACCTGGCATTGTTTACAGCCAAAAAAACCGCAGCCGAAACAACGGCGTGATTAAAAAACGGGTTGGGATTTTTCTTTAATTTTGTATATTTTTAATTTTGCATACTTAAAATTCCTCCCTGCCCGCTCTGAATTCACCCATACAAAATTCTATTGCAATCTGGCCTCTACCCGCTACTTGACGATCGCATAGTCTAATCGTCAACATATGTTATACAGCGCCATACCCAAGGTAATTACCCATAACATCATCGGGACCTATTTGTGGATACATGAATGCAACCCTTCATATGTCAAGGCCGCAAATCGATCTCTATCCTATAACAAGACAGCCCTTTACCCGTTATGGTAAGCCCTATACAGAAAAAACCAGCTGAACAATGGGTTGTGCTGAATAATGGGTGATGATCCAAAGCCCTATTTTCAATAACAAAAAATCCGTGTTTAAAACATAAAGCAAATCATCTGCATATTCTGAAAAAAGAGACACAGTTTTCCCCAGGATGCAAAAAGAATCAACGCTCTGACCAAATACTGCCCCCCCCTACTAGATGCTCTTTTTTACCCGCCGACTGTGTCGAACAGAGGCCCTGGATTTATTCACATTAACCAAGTTTTTGAATCGTCTTTTTGTGGAAACTGGCTTTCCAGATACTACAGGCTTGCGAGATCCGACTCTTCTTTTCTGGGGCACAGCCACAGTGCTGGATCGGGTGACGCAATGGCTGCCCCCTGGAATAGGGGCAACAGAACCACCCAAAGCCGCATACTTTTGTCTTAAACTTTGGGCTTGCTTGTAAAAATTAACTTTCTGCTTTCCAGAAACAGTCGGGTTCTGGCTTTTGGCCTGCTTTTTGCTGGAGCGCAAAAAAGATTCCGGATTAATAGGGCGACTGGATCGATCCAAAACTTCTAGGTGCAAATGCGTCCCTCTGGCCGTACCCGTGCTGCCCATCCCCCCTATGGTTTGCCCTTTGCGAACGCGCTGACCGACACGAACCATGGTTCGAGACAAATGGGCATACAGTGTGCGATAACCGTTGCCATGGAGAATGGTCACATATTTACCATAAGAACCACTTTGCGCAACCGACTTGATCACACCCTCCCCCACCGCACGAATAGGCGAACCATGGGCGCCCCCATAATCTGTACCGTTATGGTGCTTGATGCACTTGTATACAGGATGCAATCTGTTTCCAAAACGAGACGTCACTATGACTTTTGGCACCGGAGGACACCATGTAACATGCCGAGCCACCTCACCCGACTGCAAACCAAAACCAGCCAAAGTGCAAAAAATTCTGCGCGAATCATGAGGACCACGCTGATAGGCATAATAGGTTTTTTTAACCCCCTTTTTTCCAATCTGAATCATCGCAATGTGATCAAGAGCCAGGGCGGCGGTTTCTGCACAACGCCTAGTTTGGATCATCAATTCCACCGTTGATCCCCTTAAATTCCCCCACACAACCCCACTGCGCACCAATCCTCTGGCAATATCTACAATCAGAGCCCTATCCAGTCCTGATGACAAAAGAGATTTTTTTAGCGTATGCGTGACGGGCAATTTCAAGCGCTCGTATTTCACAGCAACAGGAACCTTGATACGTTTGCTGGACCAGGCCCCCGACCCGTTGCGTTGAATCAGAAATGCTCGCCCCACACCCGTATACACCTTAATGCTAGACAATGCCCCCGATTCAAACATCATTTTTATAATCTGGTTGGGACGAAAACGCCGAACCATCTTGGCAGACAAACAGCGTGCAATGGCATTAATGACTTCTTGGCGAACACCAGATTGGCGCAGGGCACGGCACAGCGATCGATCGGTCCCCATGCGGATAGATGATTCTTGGCAATCCAGAGACGGTTTTTCTTCTGCTTTTGCAACAGGTGTCACCACCGGACTGGCCCCAGTCCTGATACCCACGACCCGATCGGGCGTTGGGCCATCCAGAACAACCGTTCCACAGGACAGCAAGATAATAGAAATTACCCCCTTTACATTCTTTTCGAACTTGTCTATTCCTTGACAAATAAAATGATTGATAAGATCTGTCTTAAAAAAAGGTTTACTAGGGTATAAAATTCTCAAAGCGATTTAGTTTTATTTTTGATTCATTAAAAAATTATAACAAAATCTTGAAATAATTCAACCCATCTCGTTCACAAAAAAAGCAATCGCAACCCGTTGAAAACACAACGAATGGCGGCGAATAGTGTAAAAATCAAGAAAAAAACTGAAAATTTATTGTAAAAAATTAAATAAAAATAAAATATTTTATGCTTTTACATTAATGAAACTGGCGCAGGAGTGGAGGGACTCGAACCCCCAACCGCTGGTTTTGGAGACCAGTGCTCTAGCCATTGAGCCACACTCCTATATTCTGCAATCATACGCCATGGCGGTATCAAAAGAAAAGAGGTCTAAGAATCTTTTTCAAAAAAATTTTTAAAAACACCGTTAAAAAGCCGGGCCACAAGGCAAGCGGTCCTTTGCCTTGGTCAGACCAAACGTCCGTGAAATGGGCGCCCCTTATACTCTTGATCGTGCAGGTCATAGGGATAACGGACATTCCCATTATTCTTGATCATGCAGGTCATAGGGATAACGAACATCCGACATTTTATAAAAATCTCTGTCACGGGTCACCAAAATGCCCTGATGACATCGGGCAGTGGATGCAATAAGGGCATCAGGAAGGCGCAAACCGTACCCTTTTCTCAGCTCTATGGCTTTTTCAGCAATATCCAGGCACACATGGATGGGGGAAAAATTCAAAAGCCACTGCTTTACCCTCCCCCGCTTTTCTTGATCTGCAATGCCAACTAAAACCTCGATTAACGTAATGATGCTGATCACAACACGGATGTTGTTATTCCGATAAGATTGAAACAATTTTGCGGCTTGATACCGACCCTGCAAATAATCAATAATAATATTGCTGTCCAGTACAACAGTTTCTGTGGTCATGTATGATCTCCGTTACAGATACCAGGACGTTCGAAGGCTTTTTTGCAATAAGACACCGCAAATACAGTGGCTTTGATCGCGTAAAATGCCAAAAACACACCCTTGTTCCCCAGTACCGATCCAAGGTCGATCGTCCACGGGGGTCTGATCACCACAAACCTGTGCGCAACCAAAACATTGGATATGCTTTGCACCAAACGGCCGGGTTTTCCCTTGATTTGAGCACACCTGCGGTGCATCATCAGCACCAAAAAAACCTTGCTGAGTTGGTACAATACAAGACCGATTCCATTGGTTTAGATCTTCCCCATGATTAACATCGGCCCCAGGAGCAATGATGGGCCAGGAAAAAGAGGGCCAAGGTTCTTGGACCGATTCCTCTGGTACGCCATTGTGCATCTGTTTGTCATGCTGCCTGTTATCAGGCTGCTCTTGATGTTTGCCTGGGAAAAGAGAATGTATATGACCCCACGCCTTGGTGTTCAAAGCCCATGGGCGCCTGCCCCAACGATTAAAACGAATAGAAGAAAAAATAAAAAAAACAGCCAGTCGATCTAAAAAATTACCAATATTTTTTTGAAAAAAAGCCATATAAAAATAATCTATTGGACTCTTTTTCAGAATAACAGGCCCCAGACCTGTAAATCAATTTTTCAAGAGTTTTCATTTTGGATATAAAAAAAGGGGCAAAAGAGCATGCTGCTCCCCACCCCTATCAGCAACGCCATCCGCCCAATCACCCGCAGCAGAACAACGTGCCCACTCGCGTCCTAATCTTATTTACGCTCTCCCCCCAAATGTAACAGAGATAGGAACAAATTGATGACACTCATGTACAAATTTAATGCCCCCAAGATAGACATCTTTTCACGAATGTCCTTGTTATTTGGTAACGCATAATACAACTGTTTCAACGTTTGAGTTTGGTAGGCAATTAATCCTGTAAACACAAAAACACCAATTAAAGAGACCAAAAAATTCATCATGCTGCTCTTTAAAAAGATATTCACAATGCTGGCAATGAAAATGCCCCAAAAACCCATCATTAAAAACGAACCCATTGCCGTTAAATCACGCTGTGTTCGGTGCCCATAAATGCTCATGGCGCCAAAGGTCAAACCCGTAATAAAAAAAGCCGACGCAATACTTTGGATCGTGTACGCTGCAACAATATGACTTAACGCCACCCCCATCAAGGCAGAATACACCCAAAATAATATCTGAGCCGTGGATGCCGCCATCCTATTTAATGCTGCGCCAAAATAAAAACTGATACCCAACGTACCAAACATAGCCACCCAAGAAAAGATGCCCAAACTGCGCGGAAGCATCAACGATACACCCCAAGACACCAATAATCCCAACCCCATGTATTTATAAACACCGAGCAAATAGGTGTGCAGGCCGACATCAACCGCACGCCGAAAGGTTGTTCGAACAGATCGCATTTTTACCTCATTTTTACTAAACTTTTTCATCTTTTACCTTATCACACATTGTTAAAAAAAGCAACAACATTCCCCTGTTTTTCAGCTTTTTTAACGCGTTACTTTAAGACCCCCCATCCCCAAGCAAACCCCACCATTGCCTCCACCATTATCCCAGCCATTTGTTATGGGCCAAAACAATCATCAAGACCTATCCCACCCCATATGGGCACCAATCTGCGCCTACTCCAGCGGGTGGGCAACAACACCTGTACCCTTGACCCCGATAACCCGAGCACGAACCATTTGCCACGGGGGCGCAGGTTCAGAAAAGTGCACATCGGTAAAATCATCGCTGTGGCCACGAGATGCATTTTCAGCCAAAACGTTGACCGTTGTTCCTATTTTTTCTGTCAAAAATTGGGCCAAAACCTCTTGCCCCACAAGACGCAAACGCGCCGCACGATCCTTGATCAC
>VGCF01000004.1 GCA_016870135.1 Alphaproteobacteria bacterium | reverse complement strand
GCATTGTCTATAGCCATTTTACCACCTTAATTTTACCATCTTACAATGATTTTCTGTGGGATGAAACTGGAGGAATCTTTTTTGCCACTGGGACAGCGCCCTGTCGCTTAGAACGCTTATAACAAGTCACCCAACCAAAAAGAAAGAGGGTCTTGCGGCCTAGACTATACGATCAGAGTCATGTTATCAGATCCGCACCCGACGACCCTCTGCTAAGGGTAATGAATCATAAAAAAGGGCCAACCACCGATGTTGACCCTGTGTGATGTGTCTTACAGAAAAGCCAACAACAGTAACGCGGCCAAGTTTGCAATTTTAATCAATGCATTGATGGCTGGCCCCGCTGTATCCTTATACGGATCACCCACTGTATCTCCGGTTACGGCCGCATGATACGCTGTGGATCCTTTTCCACCGTGGTTGCCTTGTTCGATGTGCTTTTTGGCGTTATCCCACGCACCCCCCCCTGACGTCATGGATACGGCCAAGAAAAACCCTGTAATGATCAGCCCCAGTAATGCACCACCCACCATAGTCACTGCATTGCTGTTAGACCCAGAAGTCATTTTAACAACGGCATAAATCCCCAAAGGCAGGACAATGGGCAGCAAAGAAGGCACCATCATGGCACGAATGGATGCTTTGGTTAAAATATCGACTGCACGACCATAATCGGGACGTCCGATTAATGATCCTCCCTCCATTTTATAATCCTGGATGCCCACAATTTCTTTAAATTGTCTGCGCACCTCTATGACCACTGCGGCGCCAGCTTGTCCCACAGCCTTCATGCTCATGGCTGAAAACAAATAAGGAACGACACCGCCCACAAACAGGCCCATAACCACCAACGGATTTTTCAGATCAAAAGACAAGTTATGCAAATCCAGGTAATGGCCCACTTCTTGGGTATAGGCTGCAAATAACACCAAGGCTGCCAATGCTGCAGAACCAATGGCATATCCCTTGGTCACTGCCTTTGTGGTGTTGCCCACCGCATCGAGTTCATCGGTAATCTCACGCACCGATGCGGGCAGCCCAGACATTTCCGCAATCCCACCTGCATTGTCTGTTACAGGGCCATAGGCATCAATGGCAATCACCATACCCATCAAGGCCAACATGGCTGTGGCTGCCAACGATACACCAAACAATCCAGCACAGGCATAAGATCCTGCAATAGAGGCCACAATAACAAGCACAGGCATAAAGCACGATTCCATGGATACGGCTAACCCTTGGATAATGTTGGTTCCGGCACCCGTTTCCGATGCCTTTGCAATGCTTTGAACGGGTCTGTATTGACAGGCCGTATAATATTCTGTGATCCAAACCAAAATCCCTGTGGTGGCAATACCAATATAGACACAGTTCAAAATGTCCATCTTAGAATAGGGGTAAGGGATATCCATATAGTAGGCACACAGTGTAATGATTCCAGCCGACAGCACCATGGATGCAAAAAGACCCTTGTACAAGGCGCCCATGATGGATTTTTTCAGACGGACAAAGAACGTTCCGGCCAAACATCCAACAATGCATAACGCGCCGACCATCAAGGGTAAAAACACCAAGGCCATTTTATACTCATTGCCTTCGGTGCCGGATGCAGCATGAATACCAAAAAAAGCCATTTGAATAGAAGCGACGAGTGTCACCACATAGGTTTCAAATAAATCCGCACTCATGCCCGCACAGTCCCCCACATTATCCCCCACATTGTCCGCAATAACGGCTGGGTTTCTGGGGTCGTCTTCTGGGATGTTTTGTTCAATCTTTCCTACTAAATCGGCGCCAACATCGGCTCCTTTTGTGAAAATTCCACCACCCAATCGGGCAAAAATGGAAATCAATGATGCCCCAAATCCCAAACCCACCAAGGCCTCCATAATGAGGCGAGGTGATGCGTTGGCCCAGCAATGCAACCCACACATTAAAACAACCACGCTGAGTAATCCCAACCCATTGACCAAAAATCCCGTCACAGCCCCAGAACGAAAGGCCACCAAAAATGCACCCTTTAATCCTTGGTCCACGGCCGCTTGGGTGGTGCGGACATTGGCGCGTACGGATACAAACATACCCAAATATCCGCTGATGCCCGATAAAACAGAACCCATAATAAAACCCAAAGTAATCCATGGGTTCTTGGGAAATCCAAACCATAAAAAGACCGTACATGCGGCGCCCACCACAAAAACGGCTTTGTATTGCCGAGATAAAAAGGCTGATGCCCCTTCTTGGATGGCTTTTGCAATGCTGCGCATGGTTTCGTTACCATCGGGCAGAGCCAAAATACGAGACCCCATCCAAGCACTGTAGGTCAGAGCCGCCAGTCCCGCCACCACTACAGCCATATAGGCCTGCATTGTGCTGTATGCCACAGCCATTGAGCCCGTCAAGGCAATACCCATTACCCATACCATCGCCCGTACCATAGAATTAACCTTTTTTGAATTCCTTTGCCTACAGAAATGACAGAAAAGCCAGAAAAAGGCAAGGCAGAGAAGGTGTTTGTTTGGGTCTATTTGGATGAACTTCTCTTGGTTTTATGGTTGCATGGGGGAACAAGAAGATTGGTGTGGTCTGTTTTCTGGCGCCTTTATGATGCCCCCTGATCGTACATAACCCCTATGGCTGGGGGTGGTGTTTGCGCACATAATGGATGGTTCCCCCCGTTGTTGTGAGGTCTCATGTCTCAGGGTGCAGGGTCTTAACGGCCCTCCATATTCAGCACACTTAATGCACTGTTTTTTATCAGTGAAGGATTGGCCGAACCATCTGGATTCATTGATGTGTTGGTGATGTCAGATCCTTGGCTCATGGATCCGTCTTGGATTCTGTCGGATTCATAGTCCCTTTTCCCCGCTGTTTTCACCTCATCATCATTGATGTATATTTTTTGGCCTTTGGATTCATCCTTGCCCATCATTTTTTTGAAGGACTTTGCGATAAAGCGCATCATGCCCTGGATGTATTTCACGATTGTTGTTGCTATGGATGTGCCTATTTCTTTAGCCTTTTCTAAAGCACCAGGTAGTTCGTTTTTAGCCTCTTTTATTGCTTTTGTACCAGCTTGAGCAATATATTCCACTGCGTTTTTGACCATATATTGTGTTTGTTGCAATATTTCATTGATTTTGATTTCCCATTTCTTTTCTTGATTGACTGTAAAAGCCCTATATGGATTTGTAGGGTCTATGATTGCAGACCATTCAGAGCGGCCAGGCACACCCAGAATATTCTTGCTGACTTGATCAACCAATGAATCTTTTTTGGCCAAGAAAATAGAATCGTTCAGCTTCTCTGTGGCAACCTGTTCCGCCACTGAATATCTCGCCATGGTTGTTGTCGCAGCCAAAATTGCAATTAAACAAACAGCGTGATTTTTTTTCATTGTATTTAAATTCTGTCATGGTGTGTTCCAATATTATGGCGTGTTGATTGTTAAAAAACGGATAAACGATTCCAAACTAGCCCTCAGCCTTTAATTCTTCTTCCACATCTGGTATCATCACAAAAATACCAAGCCCATTTTTTATGTCTTTTTCTAATATTTCCACCATGATTAACAGCGCGCCAGTAGTGGTGTTCATCAAGGGAACAGCCGAACATCCCATGTGCGGGTTTTCCAGTGTCGTGGTGCGTATGTTAAACCATTTGAATGTGCCCTTTTCTTGTTTTGATGTGCTGCAAGATCCAGATTTGCGTCAAAACTTAAAGACGTTTTCCAACTGGCCCACGTTTCCACAATTGTATGTGGCGGGTGAATTGATTGGCGGGTGTGATATTGCCCAAGAAATGTTTAAAAGCGGCGAATTGGCCAAAGTGTTGGAACCATACGTTGAGATGTTTTCCGCAGAAAAGGCATCCTAATCATCGCGCCACCGCATGTAAAGAGTTTTTTGATTTTTTTGATTTCTTGGGTTAGAATGATTCAAATATTTCAAAGTGTATCGCGATATGGCTGGCAGTTTAAATAAAGTAATTTTGATTGGTAATTTGGGAAAAGATCCGGAAATTCGCTCTGCCCAGGATGGTTCAAAAATTGTCACATTGTCGGTCGCCACATCCGAGCAATGGCGTGATCGTTCCAGTGACGAACGTAAAGAGCGTGTAGAGTGGCACCGCGTCGTGGTTTTTAATACCCGTTTGACCGATATTATAGAGCGCTTTTTTAAAAAGGGCCAAAAAGTATACATCGAGGGGCAATTACAGACCAGAAAATGGACCGATGCTCAGAATCAAGAACATCGCGTGCAAGAGGTTATCATTCGCTTTAAGGGCGATGTAGTGTTGTTGGATAATAAGGGAGAGGGCGGTTCTGATTATAAAACACATCATGATTCTGGGGCAGGATATTCGTCAGGAATGTCAGATGTGCCTCATGCTTTGGAAAATGATGACGACGAAATTCCATTTTAATGCATTGCTGTGGTATCCTATAGGCACCTGTTTTTACCATCCTCCATTATCATAGAGAGACCCAGACGTTGACCAAAATAAGCCAAACTCCGACGTTGACAAAAATAGATGAAGTGATCCCCGTTACGATTGAAGAAGAATTAAAGCGATCGTATTTAGATTATGCCATGAGCGTCATTGTATCCCGTGCTCTGCCCGATGTACGTGATGGATTAAAGCCTGTGCAGAGACGTATTTTGTATGCCATGGGGGAAGATGGTTTCGAGTTCAGTAAACCGCATAAAAAGTCTGCTCGGGTTGTGGGGCAAGTGATTTACAAATACCACCCCCATGGTACCGACCCCATTTACGGAGCGTTGGTACGTTTGGCCCAAAATTTTGCGATGCGGGCTTGTTTGATTGATGGTCACGGAAACTTTGGGTCCATGGATGGCGATAAGGCAGCTGCCATGCGGTATACCGAGGTGCGTTTAACGGCTCTGGCGGAATTTTTGTTAAAAGATTACGACAAGGATACGGTGGATTTTCAGCCCAATTATGATAACAGCTTTGAGATCCCTGGTGTCTTGCCGGCTCGATTCCCTAATTTGTTGGTCAATGGGGCCAGCGGCATTGCTGTGGGTATGGCCACCAACATTCCATCCCATAACTT
Organism: Alphaproteobacteria bacterium; assembly: GCA_016870135.1. Taxonomy (GTDB): domain Bacteria; phylum Pseudomonadota; class Alphaproteobacteria; order Holosporales; family Holosporaceae. Next base: position 25,254 of record VGCF01000004.1, on the reverse strand, counting down.
GGGTGAGATCATGGATGCCTGCTGTGCTCTGATTGATCAGCCGGATATAGAAGATCTTTCGGCGTACATCAAGGGGCCGGATTTTCCCACAGGTGGTGTGATCTTGGGGAAAGGTGGTTTTCGAGAGGGATATCGTACAGGTCGAGGCAGTTTTATCATTCGTGGACGGGTTCAATTCGAAGACATCAAAAAAGATCGCCAAGCCATCGTTATTACCGAAGTCCCCTATCAGGTGAACAAAGCCGACATGGTCCAGCGCATTGCCCAGTTAGTGAATGCCAAGGAATTAGAAGGTATTTCTGATTTACGAGATGAATCCGATCGTCACGGTGTGCGTGTGGTGATTGAATTGAAACGCGATGCCATTCCCGAAATTGTTTTGAATCGATTGTATGCGATGACGGCATTGCAAACGTCTTTTGGCATGAATATGTTGGCGCTGAACAAGGGGCGCCCGATTCAAATGAGTCTTTTGGATATTTTGCGAGCCTTTTTGTCTTTTCGTCGAGAAGTGGTTACCCGAAGGACCCATTTTTTCTTGAAAAAAGCCAGGGAACGCGCTCATATTTTAATGGGGCTATCCATTGCTGTGCGGTTTATTGATCCGGTCATGGAAATGATTCGGGCTTCTTCTGATGCCTCGTCTGCTCTGCGCACATTGATGGGGCATGTTTGGTCATTGGATCCAGAGTTGCATTATTATTTGAAAGAGTGGGGAGAAGATAGTGATGCCGCAGGGTATAGCTTATCCGAGGAACAGGGAAAAGCCATTTTGGCTTTGCGTTTACAGCGTTTGACGGGTATGGAACGGGGAAAATTGGACGAAGAATTACGTACATGTCACGCCGAAGTTCTTTCTTTGTTGGAATTGTTGGGATCGCACGACACAATGTCGGCTTTGATCAAGCAGGAATTTGCAGAAATTAAAGAACGCTTTTCCACGCCACGATTGACCACCATCGAAGAAGACACGTCGCTGTTAACCGACGAAGATTTGATTCAATGCGAAGATATGGTGGTTACGGTGACCTTAAAGGGGTACATCAAGCGCGTTCCGTTAAGCACATACCGCAGTCAAAAACGCGGTGGTCGAGGGCGTACTGCCATGGATACGCGCGATGAGGATGAGGTGTCTGAGGTGTTTGTGGCGGATACCCACACGATTTTGTTGTTCTTTACGTCCTTGGGCAAGGCATACCAATTAAAAGTCCACGAATTACCTTTGGGATCCACCACGGCGCGCGGCAAACCGTTAATCAGTCTATTTCCATTAGAGCAAGGCGAAGCATTGGCCACCTTATTGCCCTTACCCAAAGATACAACAGTCTGTCCCTATATTATTTTTGCAACCTCTTTGGGGCATGTGCGGAAAAATGCCTTGGGTGATTTTTTGGATATCCGGGCCAATGGCAAAATTGCCATGAAATTGGGTGACAGTGAACGGTTAATTGCCGTCAGTTTGGCAGGCGCCAATCAGGATGTGCTGTTGTCGTCTCATCATGGTAAGAGCATTCGATTTGCCACATCGGATTTGAGACAGTTTTCTGGTCGGACGTCTACGGGGGTCAGAGGCATATTGTTAAAAGACAGGGATGCTGTGGTATCCATGAGCTTGATCGATTCCCATGGCTATACTCAAAGTCAAATTGAATCCTATCGCCATAAAATTCAATCCATAGAGGGTGAAGAGCTGAGCGCCTTGCCGCTGGCCGGAGCCTCTTTGACTGCAGAAATGGTGACAGAAATGCAAGAACAAGAGCAGTTCTTACTCAGCATCAGCGAGCGTGGTTTTGGAAAGCGCACGTCTGCTTATGCCTATCGTTGTGCCAACAGAGGCGGTCAGGGCGTAGCCACGATGGATGTCACAGAGCGTACAGGATTAATCGTCAATGCCTTGCCCGTCAAGGAAAATGATCATATTTTGTTGCTGACAGAACAAGGACAGCTGTTACGATGCCCTGTGGCGGATATTCGCATTTCAGGTCGTAAAACCCAGGGGGTTAAGTTATTCCGTTTGGAAAAACACGAACGCATTGTGTCTGTGGCCATTTTCCCAGGTGATCCAGAGGCTGAATTAGTGGAAAAATCCGACGCTTCTGCTGGTGCCATTGCCCAAGATACGGCTGCAGTGCCCTCTGACCCCACGGCTGGTCACTTTCATTACGAAGAAGAGTCTCTGCCGGACAGTCCCATAGACTCTAACGATGATGCAGAAGAGGATTTTTGATCCTTTTCTGTCTGGGGGTGGCGTGCCCATGGATCTGTTGGTGTAGGCATCATTCCGGGGTAGGCCCTTGATGCCCAATCTTGGATGCTTAGATGGATAGAGGTAAGGATTGGGGGTGTGTATTGGTCCCCCTGTTCCCATCATCCGGAGCCCTTTCAGGGGCTGCTTAGAGATAGGGCAAATCATACAGTCTAGGCTGTGATTTTCTCTGTTTACCTCTGCTGCGTTCTGCTGTCAGGTTCTGATATCACGTTCTTTAGTCAATCCTTGCCTTTGCGTTCTGCGTCTAACACCCTCATATCAGGTTTGGCTGTTGTTAGATCATATCTCTGACAGCTTGGGTTATGGCTGAAAAAAAAGTACGATTTTTTACGGGAGCAATACTCTTTTTCAGAGAGTTTTTTAGCGCGCTGCTGGGCCTAAAAAAGGGAACTTTTTTTTCTGGAACCCACAACATTTCACCAGTTTGAGGGTTGTGTGCCTTGTGGCCCGCGCGAGTACGCACAGAAAAGATGCCAAAGCCACGCAATTCCACACGTTGGTGGTGCCCCAAATAAAAGGTCATCATTTCAAAAACCAGGTGGATGGCGTCTTCGATGGTTTGTCGACTGGTACTGGGGTTGGCGGCACAAACGGCCATCACGAGATCTTTTTTTGTCATTTGAACATTCGTTTTTGTAAGATTGTATCTTTATCCTAGTTGTTATTTTTTAATATAATGTCAAAAAAAGGCGTTATTTCTCTTTGATATCCTGGTCCTTTGATCGTGAAATCGGCGTTTGGGATCGTTGAAAAATGGTCTGTTATTTGATGGCTATTGATTTTAAATTCTTTTACAATGTTGGTATGTATTTGATTTGTTTTGCCAATTTTCAAAAAAGGTTCCTTTTTTCCCATGATCCACTTTTTATGAAACGATTGCCGTTATTTTTTATCATTTTTTTGGGTGCCCTGGGGTCTGTATCCTGTGGGTTGTATCATTTTTTGATGCAGGGCCATGTCATAGAGCTGGGATTCTTGAAACCCTATTACGCGCCATGGTTAAAGGCAAAAGGCATTAAAAATGCAGATATATTTCTTGGAAAAGAAACCAGCGGATCCCGTCGATGGGTTTTGGGTGCCAGAAACATCCGCATGGGTGGCGTTTGTTTGGATCATATCCGATTCAGTTTAGGGTGGATCAGAGGAAGTCTTTCGATTCATCATATCGATATGGCTGGTTTACGCATTCATTTAAACCAGATGCTGAATTCTGGTGGCCATACTTTTTCACCTTTTTCCATCATTCCCCTGATTGCCCAAGGATCGGGCAGCATTAAAAATATGACACTGTTTGCAACGTTGCCACAGTGGGCACAGCCGACAGATTCTCTGAAACAACAGTCTGAACAATCGGATCATGATGATGCGTGGTGTCCTCATGATGCTGTGGTATCCTGTTGGAATGTGGGTTGGGAAAAGGGCAAGATCAAGGTTTTTTGTGATCCAGGCCATTTTATGGGGGCGTTGGAATCCCCATTCATACAACCCAAAGATCAAAAACGTCCCCTGATCTGTTTGGATGTCCAGCAAGATAAAGCAGGCGGTACAGTTTCTGCCTTGCTTCATCCGTTGACTATTCATACAGGATTTTTGGGCATCAATCCTATGGGGGTATCGGGAAATGCAAAGGCCCGATGGGTCATGCATCCCGCAGGGTTGGGACATTGGTCCTTACAGTGGGCATTAAAACAACAGGGTAAAAGTACCATTCCTGGTGTGCTGTTAAGCCATACGATGAAAATGCAGACCCCAAAAAACAATCCCAAACACCCCGGTATCGTTTTGTCAAAGGTGTCGATCAACGGCGTGAAATCAGCGCAATCACCGTTGCGTATTTCGGCCACGCTTGCTCTAGATCAAGCCCAGATATATGCCCAGTGCACCGCCCCCAGTACATCGGATTTGGCGATCAAAGCAGGGATCAATCGCGGAGCTATTCCCGTCTCGACATTGCATCAATTGTGGCCAGAAATCCCCCAAACCCTGTTAACACGGCGATGGATTTTAAACCATATTCATACAGGATCCATCACAAAAGCTGAGGTCATCATTGCCAAAAACGATTCGGGAAAAACGAGAAGGGGATGGAATAGTCATGGGACGTTTCAACTGGAAGATTTGGAATTATCCATTCAACCCAAAATGCCCAATATCCATAAAATGAGCGCACTCAGCACCTTTGATCACAATGGATTTGATATTGCCGTTAAAAAGGCTGTGATTGACCAGCATGATGTAACAGGACGTGTGATCATTGATTTGGCACTGCGCACTCCGGTTTTAAAACTAGAGGCCAATTTGGTCGGACCATTGGCCACACTGTTCCCTATATTATTACGCTGGTCTGACCATAGTAATTTGGATGTTCGTCATTTAACAGGAAGATCGGTAACCCGTATTACGGGGCATTTGCCCCTGCGTCCCGTGATCTCGGACCAGGATATTCACTTGAGTTTGCACAGCAATACCCCCAACGCTGGATTTCATTTTGTGTTGAGAACCCATGACATCCATGCAGAAAAAACCCATTTAGTGATTGATCATGGCCAAAAAGAATCCAGTATAACGGGAAAAGGTCTGGCCAACGGCATTCCCGTACATTGGGTGTGGAAAAACAATGATTTTCAGTTTTCCGCCCATCCCAATGCGGGTCAGATTGCAACACTCACTGGTCTGCCTGTGACCTCATATCTGCAGGGAAAAACCAGTGTCAGGGGATCGTATAAAAAGGGTTTGTGGAATGTTGATGGGGATTTCAGTGCCTGTGCCGGCACGTTGTCCTGGATGGATTGGAAAAAGCCTGTGGGGAAAACACTGGGTATTCATGTTAAGCAATCGACACAAACCTGGGATATATCCATAAAGGGCGACGATGTTTCAGGGCACGCGCACGCCGATTATAGGGCCAGAACACCCGTCACCGGTCAGGTTCGTTGGGGGAAGGCATTTTTTCGCTATGCATTTACCTGTGATCAACAGCCTGGGCATTGGGCAAATGTATGGCATGCATTACAAAATGCTGGTCATCATCAGCTGTTTTTCCGGGCTCCGGTTTTGAAATTACCGGCCTTGATCCCCACAGGCGATTCATTCCAGAAAAAACCAAGCCCAGATCTTGTAAAACAACCCACGATCCGTAAACCATCCACATCAACGCGTATTACTTTGGACTTTGCCTGTGACTCTATGCGATTTAAAACCATCACCATGGACCAGGTTCATTTGCAATTGTCGGGCAGCGCCCCCAGTATTATGCCCAAATCGGGCAGTCTATGGCATCATTTTTTGTGGAGCAAAGGATCGCTTTACTCTGTCCATCATGCCAACAATGTCAAGCGCAGTAAATCGGGTTACGTATCCATATTATGGAAGCCTTTACCAGAAGGGCAAAGCCGCATTCTCGCGGATATGGTGGATGTGGGGTCTGTATGCAACGGATTGGGCATTACCCAACGGATTCGCGGCGGAGATTTATATTTGGATGCGATTCAAAATGGTGATGGCGTTTACAGGGGTAAAATTCATATCGATCACATCAAAACCAAGTTGGGTGCATTGGGGAAATTATTGACCAGCATTTCACCGACTTTGTTTACGGAATTGTTTTCTTCTGGCGTACTGTTTAAACAGGTTGATGCAGATTTTGATTATTCATCGGGTGTATTGAAACTGAAAAATGCCGTGGCCAAAGGGATTAATTTGGGATTGCTTCTGAATGGAACGGTGGATATCAATCAGCAGAATTTTAAAATAACAGGCGTATCAGTTCCCAGTTATTTAATCAATACGGTTTTCAGTAGTTTTCCTCTTGTTGGTTGGATTTTAGGTGGTAAAAAAGGTTTGTTATCATCGGAATTCACCATCACAGGACCATGGAATGACTCTAAAATAACAACGGTTCCGTTGAGTGTTTTCAAGTTGGGTTTTTTGAAAAACATCCCGTTGTTTAAACTGTCCAAACCGTCCAAGGAAAAATCCATGGTCAAGAAATAAAAATCGTGTAAAGAATAATGGGTAATGCGCCCTGCAGACCATTAGAGCGCAGTCTTTACATCGACTTAGAGGGCAGTCTTTACAGAGTAGTGCGCTTGGAGTACTCTGTGTTATCTTTTTATCAAGAGCGGTATATTGTCAAATATAGAACTAAATCATACATTTTCGGGGGCTCACGCCTTGATTACAGGTGCAACAGGTGGCATTGGTCAGGCTATTGCAAGAGTTTTTCATGCCCACGGAGCCCATGTGCATTTATCGGGTCGGCGTACGGATGTGTTACAACAGTTAAAAGATGAATTGGGTCAGCGCTGTGACATTTGGCCCATGGACTTGTCGGATCGTGATTCTATTCATTCTGCCATAGACAAGATACAACACGAAAAAATACCTCTAAATATCCTGATTAATAACGGGGGAACAAACAAAAACAGTTTGGCTCTGCGCATCAAAGATGGCGACTGGGACGAAGTCAGCCAAACCAATCTAAGCGCTCCATTCTTACTGTGTCGAAGTTTATTTCCATTGCTGAAAGAATCTGCCCTGGCTGATGGGGGGTATGCTCGAATCATTAATATTTCTTCTGTGGTGGCCTTTGCGGGCAATGTAGGCCAAGCCCATTATGTTGCTGCCAAGTCAGGTTTAACGGGCCTAACCAAAGCATTGGCTTTGGAGTGGGCCAGTCGTTCGATTACGGTGAACGCAATCGCCCCTGGATTTATTGCCACACCCATGACAGAAGATTTGGATTTACAAGCATGGGTTAGAAAAATTCCGACTAAACGTGTGGGAACGCCGGAAGAAATTGCCTTTGCAGCCTTGTTTTTGGCTGATGCTCGGGCCAGTTATATCACAGGACAAACCATTCATGTCAATGGTGGATTGTGTATGGTATAGGTTCCTGTACAAGCATAAGGGGGGGTGGGGAACAAAAACAGGGGTTTTTTATGAAAAAATCTTGTATAATTGATTCATAAAACCGCTGTTCTGTTTCTGTTATGCGCCAAGATCACATTCGTAATTTCGCGATTATTGCTCACATTGATCATGGAAAATCAACACTGGCTGATCGTTTGTTGGAACGATGCAGCGATTTAGATCCGCGGCATAAAAAAGAACAGTATTTAGATAGCATGGATATCGAGCGAGAACGCGGCATCACCATCAAGGCTCAGACGGTGCGCTTAACCTATACAGCAAAAAATGGGGAAACGTACCAATTAAATTTGATGGATACACCGGGACATGTAGATTTTGCATACGAAGTCAGCCGATCGTTGGCCGCATGCGAAGGGTCTATTCTGGTGGTGGATGCCAGTCAAGGCATCGAGGCACAAACGTTGGCCACAGTATACCAAGCCATTGCCCATGATCACACCATTATTCCAGTGTTGAACAAGATTGATTTGCCATCAGCCAATCCAGAAGCCGTACGTCGTCAATTGGATGACATTGGGATTGATGGGGACAGTGCCGTCGAGGTTTCGGCTAAAACAGGATTTGGTATCGATGATGTTTTGGAAGCCATTGTAGAGCGCTTGCCTGCCCCAAAGGGGGAAGAGGATGCACCATTACAAGCGTTACTGGTGGACAGTTGGTATGATGTATATTTGGGCGTTGTGGTGTTGGTTCGCATCAAACAGGGACAATTATTGCCCAAAACTAAAATCAAAATGATGGCGGCCAACGCCACTTATACCATGGAACAAGTAGGGATTTTTACCCCCTATCCAAAGCCAGTCGACTGTTTATCCAGCGGAGAAATGGGGTACATCAGCGGCAATATTCGTCATGTGCAAGATTGTAAAATTGGGGATACGTTAACTTTGGATAGTCGACCTTGTGCCCAGGCATTGCCAGGGTTTAAACCGTCGATTCCCGTAGTTTTTTGCAGCATGTTTCCAGTAGAAGGACCTGATTACGAGCGTCTGAGGGACAGTTTAAATAAATTACGCCTGAATGATGCCAGTTTTTCCTTTGAACCAGAGAGCTCTACGGCGCTGGGTATGGGGTATCGGTGTGGATTTTTAGGACTGTTGCATTTGGAAATTATTCAAGAACGTTTGTTCCGCGAATTCAATCTGGATTTAATCATCACGGCACCCAGTGTCATTTATCAAATTCATTTAAAAAAAGGCACTATTCTAGAGGTACATAATCCATCGGATTTACCTGAACCGAACCTGATCGAATCCATTCATGAGCCTTGGATTTGTGCCACCATTTTGGTTCCAGACGATTATGTTGGTTCCATTTTAACCTTATTAACAGAACGTCGCGGTTTTCAAAAAGATTTTACCTATTTGGCCGATAAACGGGCCATGATTACGTACCGATTGCCTTTAAACGAGGTGGTCTTTGATTTTTATGATTGCTTGAAAACCGTCAGTCGGGGATATGCCAGTTTCGATTACCAGTTTGATGGGTACGAACCCGGGGATTTGGTCAAGCTGAGCATTTTATTAAACAGCGAACCCGTAGACGCATTGTCCAGCATTGTTCCCAGAGAAAAAGCCCAACACAAGGGGCGCGCCGTATGCGAACGGTTAAAAGATTTGATTCCAAAGCAACTGTTCCCCATCGCCATTCAAGCCGCCATTGGGGGTAAAATTGTGGCCCGTGAAACCATTTCGGCACAGCGTAAAAATGTGACAGCCAAATGTTATGGTGGGGATATTACCCGTAAACGCAAACTTTTGGAAAAACAAAAAGAAGGTAAAAAGAGAATGCGTCAATTTGGAAATGTAGAGGTGCCTCAAAAAGCCTTTATCGAGGTGTTGAAACTAAAAAAATAGGTGCCCTTACATGATCTGTCATAGGTTGAGCTCTTCTGACCGAGTGGTTCAGCCCTTTTTTTGGGGGTCATGGCCTGTTTTTAATGGGATATTCAGTTAACCCTTGACTAGGATTCTGGTTATGTTCAGTTTACACTGTATAGTATCATGTTATCGTGTCGGGAATGGTGGCTTTGCGACGCGAATACGGTTGGATCAAAGTGTTGATTGTGGCCTTGGGTTTGTGCGCGTGGAAAAAAGATGATGGGGGAAAGCAAGAGCCAAATTTTGATTTAACAGCCTTTCACCAATCCAAAGAACAACCGATCGTCTTGCAGACTGTTTCTGGTTGCATCGATGAAAAAACTGGAAAAGTCCTTGCCAAAGGACGCGCCACTTTGTCCCAAGGTGGGGCAAAAATTACAGCCAACTCTATGCAGTTTGACCCCAAAACCAATACCGTTTCGGCGGTGGGAGATGTGTCCATTGTGTATGGAAATGGGGCCATTGTTCAGTGTGAACAGGTCAGCATTCAATTGGATCAAGAGACAGGACAAATGTCGTGTGTTCGGGCATTTTCATCATCCCAAGCGCGCTTTACCGCCCAAAACATCCATCACGACAAGTCTGGAACAACCTTGCGTATGGGGTCATATACACCGTGTGCATTGTGTGTGGATTCTTTTGGAAAATCATACGGAAACCCCTTGTGGTCGGTGCATGCCAAAAAAATGGTATTGAATAAAACGCGGAAACGAACCGAATATACCGATGCCCACTTTTCTGTTTTGGGTGTTCCTGTGGCCTATTTGCCCTATTTTTATGTGCCCACCACACGTGCAAGTGGCCTGGTGTCACCCGCTGTCGGCATGAATGCTCAATTGGGTCAATATGTGGGCGTACCTTATTTTTGGGCCATCAGTCCAGAACATGACATCACCTGGACACCCTATATCACCACCCAAGGGGGAGGGTTGTTGGCGGCACAATATCGTGGGCATACCAATCGACATCACACCATGATCGAGGGGGCCATCAATCCATCCGTTGGTCAAGATGGAAGGTATAAAAACAATACCCGAGAACAAATCGGCGGCGAACCCATACCTTTTGATGGGGATATCCCAGAATGGGGCCAGAATAATATGCAGTATTCCATACCGGCTGTGCGTGGATTTTTCCATGGGAAAACCGATATGGGTCTGAATGAGCATTGGAAGTTTTCGGGCGAACAGTGGTGGGTCAGTGATAAAACATTTTTGGAAACATGGACTTTTTTTGGACAGAGTCAAGCCACCTTTTTACCATCCCACGCCACATTGGAACGTTTTGATGACCAGCATTATTGGAACATTCGTGTATTGAATTATCGCGGATTACAACCCCAAGATAACCCAAGCACCATACCCTATATTTTACCGGAAATTCGATATGTCTATCAGTCAAATCCGCTGTGGAAAGGCAGCACCATATCCGCTGATTTCAGTACCCTGTCCCTGTATCGCACACTGGGTAATGGGATGCAGCGTATTCATGCTGGCGTGAAATGGGATTCTCGAAACGTCACATCTTGGGGGCAAACCTTTGATGTATTTGCCTCAACGGGGACAACCCTGTATGCCATGGAATACCAGACTACTTATCCCAACGATGGTTCGAAAACGTATACTACGCTAGCCCAAATCATTCCCCAGTGTGGGGTGATTTCTCGTATGCCGTGGATGGTGGCTAAACTGGGGACATTCAGCCCTGTTGTTCAGGTTTTACTTGGGCCTATGGTTACACAGATGCCCAATAATGAAGACAGCCAGAGCTTGATTTTTGATGAAAGCAATCTATTCGATCACAGCCGATTTGCAGGATACGATCGATCAGATCAAGGGTCACGTGTAAATTACGGATTGGATTGGAATGGTGATTTTTCTATAGGATCCATGCATGCTTTTTTGGGTCAAAGCCAATCGTTTGTTGAACCAGACCCTGTGTTAAATGTGGTGGGCATTCGGCGTGGAAAATCGGATTATGTGGGGCAATTGGATGCACAGTTGGATTATGGCGATTTGATTTATCGCTTTCGTGTGGATGGACAAAATCAGATCATGCGTTTTCAAGAAATTGGGTGGCAGGGTGGGCCAGATTGGGCGACCATTTCAGGCAGCTATGCCTTTGGGCAGAGCGATGCACCCCATAGAGTCCGATCATCACAAACCAATTATAATCAATTTGTATTAAAAATATTATCAAAAATAGGCGATTTTTGGACGTTCAAGGCCTTTACCACCCATGATCTTTATACACCAGACCAACAGCCCAAATTAATGGATGTTGGATTTGGTATGGGGTATCAAAACGAATGCGTGATGTTTCATTTCACCATTCAAAAATCCTATTATTCCATGCAAAACATCAAGCCTGGGTGGAGTGTGGGCCTGTCTTTGCAATTAAAAACCATTGGCGGATTGTTGCAACAAGATCAACGCTTTGACCATGGGTTATATTCCGATTTTTGATTCTGTGGTTTATCTTGCCCTTCATCCTGTGGTTTATCTTGCCCTTGACTGCCTCAGTGGGGTTGTCTGTATTGTCCAAGAAATCAGATCCCACGATGAGCAAAGAGAAGGGCAAGATGCCCCGCTCAAGGGATTGCTTTTGCTTTATAAGATCGCCAGCTGGGATGTTTGCCTCCATAAGACGATCCCCCAGATTGCACAGGCAGTTTCCGTAATGATCGACCTGTCAGATCCACAATAAACAGAGAATAGGGGGAAAAACGTCGTTGTTGTGCACAAAAAATCAACATACGGCTGTTGGGAGCCCAAGATGGATAATCGATCATGTGGTCACTGGCCAGCATGCGTTCACCCGAACCATCCGTATTCATGACACCAATATAATAGTTTCCTTTGGATCGCTTGACAAACGCAATGTATTTGCCATCTGGTGACCAGCATGGACTGAGATAACTGCCTGTGCCTTTGGACAGCAATCGAGCCGCACCATTGTTCTGAACGATGTATAGTTTTGGGGCTCCGATGCGGCGCTTGGTTTCCGTACTGCCGCCCAAATCTTGATCCGATGACACCACAAAGGATTGGCCATCAGGGGCATAACTGGGGGACACGGCAATACCACCATAGGATCGATTTAACTGTCGTGTTTGGCCCGTAGACATATCATATACGCTCAAGGTTGTGCTCCCATTAAAGGAATCACTGAGCAACACATCCCGACCGTTGGGAGCAAATTCTGCGGAAATGCCGATGCCTTTGATGGGTAAAACGGTCTTTTGTTCTGTGGCAAGATTGTGCATGCGCAGCATATAGCGGCGTTTGTTTAAAAACGAGTAGGCAATGTTGGGCGATACCAGAGACGTTCTTGGACTGTCGCAATATTCATCACCCGATGTCAAAAAGCGTAAATTGTAACCATCTTGGTCAATAATGGCCACGCGGGCAACCGGTTTCAGGGCCGTTCCACTTTGCGCAATAAACACAATTTGCGTATCAAAAATGCCTTTTTCACCAGTCAATTCGTAATAAATGGCATTGGAAATCAAGTGGGCCAATGAACGCCATTGCGAAGTGCTGGCATAAATGGTTCCGGTTTTCAGCAATTTATTTAATGTGGCATCGTATATCTTTAACTCTACGGATATGGTGCTCCCGTTGGTGGTGATGTTTCCCTGAACCACCATGGCGCCTGGGTACGATTGCCATAGTAACAAATTGGGGGTACTCAGGGCTTCTTGCTCTCGTTGGCCCATGCTGTAATTTGGGAGAATAGAAAAAGAGCCTGATAGACGCAAATCATTTTCCACCACAGCCCCGATATCAATATCCGATCCCAGGGTTTGGAACCCCAAAAACGCAACAGGAATTTTGGAAACCACACCTTTTCGGACGGTTAATGCTAGGGGGCTTTTTCCCCCAACAGAGGCCGATGGAGTGGCATGATTGATGGATAATGCAGAACATAAAACCACAGAAAAAAGTATTTTTGCCATAAAAAATCGCGGCTTTTTTGAACGATGTGGCATATAGAGTGTCTCCTGAGCATAAAATAGGCCGGTGTATCTGTATCCAGTGTGACAGAATCGCCAGTCCATTGCCAATATCACTGTGGTCAGATTCTGTTCTTTTTTTGGCCATCACCTTTCCACTAAAAACCTATCTTTTTAATAAAAGTTTATGTAAAGACAGTGTATTGACAGTTTTTGATTTTTTCGTTTAAAATTGTTTAAACATAAAATGGTATTACAGAAATGATATCGGAAATTCAGACGGTGTCTTTTCAGGGCATTCAAGCCGTGCGCGTCAGTGTACAAGTACAAATTGCGGGCGGCAGCTTGCCATCGTTTTCCATTGTGGGGTTGCCAGACAAAGCAGTTAACGAATCCAAAGAGCGCATTCGTTCGGCACTGCACACCTTGGGCATTGCTCTGCCTGCCAAAAGAATTACGATGAATTTATCCCCAGCCGATATTCAAAAAGAGGGCAACCATTATGATTTGCCCTTGGCGTTGGCCTTGTTGATGGCATTGGATATTTTGCCGGGCGAGGTGCTGTCCCAAGCCATTGCCATTGGTGAATTGGGGCTGGATGGGCGTATCAAGCCTGTCCGTGGGGCTCTATCCTCTGCATTGTTGGCCAGCAGTGAAAATCGATTACTCGTTTGTCCTGCGGAATGTGGCGGAGAAGCCGTTTGGGGTGGAGATGGGGATGTGTTGGCTCCTGATCATTTATTGTCTTTGGTCAATCATTACAAAGGGCATCATGTATTGAATCGGCCAGAGGGGAAAATTACAAAGGATGGGAATTCTTTTGGGGATTTTTCAGATATCCATGGGCAAGAAGTGGCAAAAAGAGCCCTAACCATTGCCGCAGCAGGGCGCCATAACGTCCTTTTGGTGGGCCCGCCTGGAACAGGAAAATCCATGTTGGCCATGCGCATGGCATCTATTTTGCCGCCCATGACGGCCAAAGAATCCTTAGAAGTCACCATGATTCACAGTTTGGGTCAGGGCAACGGCGTGACGGGATCATTGATTCAGAAAAGACCATTTCGCAATCCTCATCATTCGGTATCCATGGCGGCATTGGTGGGCGGGGGGATCAAAGGTGTACCAGGAGAAATTTCCTTTGCCCACCAAGGGGTTTTGTTTTTAGATGAATTGCCAGAATTTTCCAGAACGGCCATTGATTCATTGCGACAATCGTTGGAAACCCAACAAGCTGTGGTATCTCGGGCCAATTACAGAGCCATTTATCCTGCTGATTTTCAATTGATTGGTGCCATGAATCCTTGTCGCTGTGGTTATTTTGGTCATGCAGAACGTCAATGTCGCAAGGCACCAGCGTGTGCCAGTGCGTACCAAAGTGGCCTTTCGGGGCCATTTTTAGACCGTATTGATATCGTTTTGGATATACCAGAGGTAAAGCCTGCCCTGTTGGCCCAATGGTCTGCGGGTGAAAAACAAAGCCCTGATGTGCAAAAACGGGTCCAATATGCCTGGGATTTCCACGATACCCACCAGATGAGTCGTCATCCACTGCCCGCAGAATTGGATGCGGTGTTACATCATAGTCCAGCCGCCTGGGCATTGATGCAAAAAGCCATTGAAAAATGGTCGTTGTCGGCACGAACCTATTACCGTATTATTCGTGTGGCGCGATCCATCGCCGCATTGGAAGGTCAGACGGTATTATCGGCCAACCATTTGTCAGAGGCGTTAACCTATCGCTTGCAGGGCCCGTTGTGCGGGGTTTAAATGGGTTTTGAATGGGCCGGGGTAATCGTTATATTCTATTACTGATGAATACTAGATATTTTTGTTTGGGATTTCCCCCCTTCCCGTTGTGCGGCGGAATGGCTCTGCAGCAGAGGGGATTCCTTCAATCGGTCAGCAGATAGGTCCAGTGTTGGTTCTGCAAAGGGGATATGGCGCCCATGACCCATGGGTATCAGCTCAGATTCAGGTTGATGCTTTGCCCGTCAAGCCATGCCCTGTGATGGATTGGTCTTTAACGCCTTTTTTGCACCCGACTGATCGTCCGTGTTGAGTGTCCAGTGTTGGTTCTGCCCAAAGGGGATATGGCGCCCATGACACATGGCGGCTGCCACAGCATCGGCTGTATCTGATGTCATGTCTATACCAAACAAACGCGAAATCATGGCTATCATTTGATCTTTTGTGGCATGACCATACCCTGTCAAACTTTTTTTGATGGTATTTGGTGCATATTCAGCAACCTCTAATCTGTGCCTAGCCGCCACAGCCAGAGCCACACCACGGGAATATCCCAAGGTCAAGGCTGATTGGGGGTTGATATTTACAAAAACTTTTTCTAGCACCATAATTTTGGGTTGATGCTGTTGGATAATATCGGATAATTGCCCATCGATTTGCCCTAATCGTTCGCCAATATGTGTTCCTTTGGGTCGAATACAGCCGCAGGGTCCCAAACGCTCTGTTCTGCCATAGTCGATCATTCCCCAGCCCATGAATCGAGTGCCAGGATCAATGCCCAGTATTCGCATCGATGATCTCGTGTTCGGGTTTCAGGGGCGATTGGGGCAACCAAATTAATAAGGGAACAGCAATAACCACGGACGAGTACGTCCCAACAATAATGCCCATTAAAATCGGCAAGCTGAGGGTTGAAATAACATCGCCACCAAAAAAATACAACATCACCAGAGCCAAAAGTGCCGTAGAAGAAGTCAACAAGGTTCTCGACAAGGTTTCATTTAAACTGGCGTTCACCAAGTCGGAAAACGCCACCCCTTGGCCCTGATTGTCCAGACGCTTTTCTCTCAGTCGATCAAAGATCACCACCGTATCGTTAATGGAATAAGCCGCTGTAATTAAAATGGCCACCACGGCGCTCTCATTAAATTCAAATTGTGTCCACATAAAAAATGCCAACAGCCCCAAACAATCGTGCAACAAAGCCACAAAAGCACAGACGCTGAATTGCCATTCAAACCGCAACCAGACATAGGCCATCATGGCCAATAATGCCCAAAAAATCGCCAGAGCCCCATTTTTGATCAACTCTTTTCCAACTTTTGGACCAATGGTTTCAATTTTGTGATATACAGCCGATTCCCCTAAAATAGGACGAATACTGGCCAACAATTTGGGATCCTGCATGTCTGTGCGTAATAACAGCTCTGTTGCCCCATTGCCCACCGATTGTACGGTGACGTCGTGTTTTATGGTGTGTCGTAATCGGGTACGCAAGGCATTAATATCCAAGGGTTGCTTTGTTTCAACCTCTATAATGGTTCCCCCGCGAAAATCCACACCAAGGTTCAGTCCGCGAAAATGATAGCCCAACAAGACCGTGATCATCATCGACAATAACAAGACAAAGGATAATCCCTTGTATTTTAAAAAAGAAAAAGAAAAGGTTGGGGGCAAGGAAATTAATGCCATACAAACCTCTTTGAACGGCTGGGAAATCCCATTATTAGGGCCACTGTGGTGTTATTTTTTTTCCAGTATCTCATGATTGCTCTAAACAATACAGGGGGGACAGTTCCCATGATGGTGCTGCCCCATCGCACCATGGGTATGCGCCCCCACAAACATGCGGCCAGGCCTTTTTTTTAAATGGACAGCGTTTTCGGATTTTTCCACGCCATCCATTGGTTAACCAGTAATCGCGTTAATAAAATGGCGGTGAACAATGAAATTAAAATGCCCATCCCCATGGTCACGGCAAATCCACGTACGGGACCAGATCCGCAGATATACAAGCATAATGCACCAATCAGAGTGGTGATGTTGGAGTCCAGAATGGATTTCATCGCTCTGGAGTACCCAGCTGCAATGGCATGGGGTACAGATGTGCCTTTGTGTAATTCTTCTTTGATGCGTTCATTAATGAGTACGTTGGCATCAACCGACATGCCCACCGTCAAGGCAATACCTGCCAATCCTGGCAGGGTTAACGTTGCCCCAATCATAATTAAAAGGGATACCAAAAATAACAGATTAAAGGTAATCCCCAAAACGGCAAAACATCCAAAATAAGCATAGGTCAGTATCATCCACAGGCCAACAGCCGCCACCGCCAATGCCGTACCGCGGGTTCCGGCCACAATGGAATCATTACCCAAACCTGGACCAATCAGTTTTTCTTCTTGAATCAACAAGGGTGCAGGCAAAGCACCGGAATTAATCATGGTGGCCAATTGTTGGGCCTCTTCTGTTGTCATGTTCCCACTGATCACAGCGGATCCATTGGTGATATGAGATTGAATGGCAGGTGTGCTTAGAACTTCTCCATCAATCACAATCGCCAGAGCCCGTTTGTGATTTTCTGTCCGAGTCAAATTGGCAAACAAGGCCCGCCCTTTAGGGGTAAACTCTAAGGTTACCACTGGGATTTCTCCACCATAATCACGCGATTGGTATGTAACGCCAGAACGTAAAATTTCTTCACCCAACATGACGGGCTTTTTTTCTACAGCCACAGATCGCCCTGCCATGTTGCAATAGGGCATAGTGGTGCAGTGGACATCATGGGCATCCCCCACCCAGTGAAAAGCCAATTGCGCTGTTTTTCCCAGCAACATACGCACCCGATCGGGGTCATCAAACCCTGGAATTTGAACGATAATTTGACGATTTCCTTGGGCATAAATGGCAGGCTCTAGGGCGCCGGTTTCATCAATACGCTTGCGAATAATTTCAATGGATCGGCCCAATACTTCTTTTGCCATGGCTTGGCGTTCGAACTCTGGCACTTGAATGATGCATTGGCCATTGTGAGATTGAATCAGCTCCAGTGGGGTACCGTTCATCTCGCCTGTCACTTTTTTCAATCGATCCACATCATTTTGGTTCAATAATACAAAACTGGCCCCATAGGGTTCTGGTTTCATGTTGCGGTATAAAATCTTTTCTTGTAACAAAATGGGGCGTAAAAAGTCTGCAACCCCATGACAACGCTGTTGGATATAATTTTCCGTATCCACATCCATAGATAAATGAATACCACCAGATAAATCCAGTCCTAATGTCATGGTTTTTTGGGGCAGCCAGCTGGGAATTTTTTCCCGCAAATGGGATGGTAAAAAAGTAGGCAACACCATTAAAATACCCCAAACGGCACACATTATCACAATCAGTAATTTCCAGCGTTTCATGTTTTTCCCCTTTTTGCCGATCGCCATTTGGATCTGCGTTGTGGCCTGGCAGACGGCCCTGTTGAGTTATTTTTCCACAGTATACATGGTTTTTACATGACACGGATGGGCTGTGGTCCAGTTTTTTACACCATTATTGATCCAAGGTTGGTCCCACAGATGATGTCACAAGAAGGGGTACAGACAATGTCACCACATCCTGCATCAACGGGATTAAATGATCGCGGACAGGGATTACGTGATTGTGAGGAACTTGGAATACCAATTCATCATGAATTTGCATGACGAGCGATACATCATAATCCGGATTTTCCAGGATCCATTTGTGGGTCATGATCATGGCACGCTTGATGATATCGGCACTGGTGCCTTGCAATGGCGCATTAATGGCTTGACGTTCGGCCCCTGATCGGACAAAGGCTTTGGCATGATCTGCACCAGAAATCATACAGCGCCTGCCCCACAATGTGGTGACGTATCCGTTCTCTCTTGCCCTTTGCTTGGTGCGCTCTAAATAATCGGAAATTTCGGGGTACGCATTAAAATAACGCTCGATCATGGTTTTGGCCATTATCCGATCGATGCGTAAATGCTCTGCCAAACCAAAGGCACTGATGCCATATAAAATTCCAAAATTAATCCCTTTGGCCGTGCGTCGCATATCTGGGGTAACGCTGTGATCTTCACAATGAAACAATTGGCACGCCGTTTGGGTATGAATGTCTAGATTGTTTTGAAAGGCCCACTGTAAAGACGCTATGGGCCCCATATGGGCCAATAAACGCAATTCGATTTGAGAATAATCCAAACATAAAAACATATAACCTTGCGGCGCTTTGAACTGAGCACGCAACAGGCGACCGCGTTCTGTGCGAATGGGGATATTTTGCACATTGGGCTCTAAGGACGATAATCGCCCGGTGGATGTGGTGGTTGTGCTGTATGTGGTATGAATGCGTCTGGTTTCCGGATGAATGTGGGCACGCAAACCCTTGGCATAGGTATGGATTAATTTACTCAGCTGTCGCCATTCCAGCACTAATTCGGCCAACGGATATCCCATCGCCGCAAAACGGGATAAGACATCGCTGTCGGTATGGTATGAACCAGATTTTCCCTTTTTTCCATTGGGCCAATATAAATCCTCGAATAATACTTTTCCCAACTGTTTGGGCGAAGCCAGATTAAACGTTTGTCCAGCCAATACCATGATTTGATCAGATAGTTGTTTGGCCTCTGTTTCCCAGGTTTTTTCCAGCCGTTCCAAGCCATCCATATCAATACTGATACCGGCATGTTCCATGGCGGCAATAACGGGAATCAATGGACGATCCATCCATTCATAGGTACGCATCAATTGTTTTTCGCGCAACTCTAGACGGTTTTTTTCCCATACAACCAGCATGGCTCTGGCTTTTTGTGACGCATTCCCATCGGATAATACAGTTGTCCAACCAAAACGGTTGAAAATAGAGGCCAAGTCATGCTTTACCTTTGTGCCATTGATAATGTACGACAACAGCATCAGATCATCAAAAGGCCCCATCAATCGCGCCTGCTGGATATTGTGGTGCAACCACCATTTCGCATCATGCACAATTTTAATACAGGATGGATCTTGCCAAATGCGTATCAACTGGTCCGTACGAATAACCGCGCATTGACCTTCGTTCCAACAGGCCACAATGCCATCGTTTTCAGCGATAAGGGCGACTTTTCCTGTTTCTAGAATGTGATCTGTTATGGATTGTTCATGATCACAGACATAAGGAATATCTGGAAAACTCTGGGGAATCATCAGGTCAGACATGCTGTGTGCATTGGCTTTTGCCATGTCTATTTGCGAGGATTCAGATGCCGCAGAGGTCATCACGCCCCGTTCACGCAATCGATTTCCCAAGATTTTTAAATGAAATCTGGTAACAAAATCGTGTAACGCCTGCGCCTTTGGATGTCTTGCCCATACCCAGTTTTTCAGATCCCATTCGTCATCCCAAAACGTATGGTTTAACAAGGTCAACTGATAACACATGCGTGCTTGATCGGCATATTCTGCAACCAGATCTCTCTTTTTTGGGGATGGCAGTTGATGAGCATGATCGATTAATCCTTGAACGGAACCAAAGGTCTGTATCCAATGGGTTGCTGTTTTAATCCCCACCCCAGGAATGCCTGGAATGCCATCGGCTGTATCCCCAGCCAATGCTTGCACATGAGGGATTTGATCAGGACGCACCCCCCATAATGTGGCAACGGCATCGGCATCCAGAATGCGATTTTTCATAGGATCATACAGACTGACCCCAGGTTTAGATAATTGCAACAAATCTTTGTCGGATGTGACAATATGAATATCCCACCCCATGCTTAACCCCTGGTGCGTTATGCTGGCAATCAGGTCATCGGCTTCTATGCCCGGTTTGCTGATGCAAGAAATGTCCATATGGGCGCAAAATTCTTGAATGATGGGGAATTGGGCTGATAGATCTGGTGGTGTTGGTGGTCTGTGGGCCTTGTATTCTGGATATAAATTTTGACGGAACGCAGATTTTCCGTGATCAAAAACGATCACCCCATGGGTGGGGGTGTTCTGGTCTTGCCAGCGTAAAATCATGTTGGCAAACCCCATAACTGCACCTGTGGTCACACCGTCTGGTGTATTCAATGGGGGCAGAGCGTAAAAAGCCCGGTGTACAAAACCAGAACCATCAATGATCGTTAGTGTGGGCATCGGGACATGATAAAACTGCAATGATAACAGATAGGATAATATGGGTTTTCTGTTTTGGCTATGATGCCACACCCATCCAATGGATTCCCCAAGTGCTATTTTTTCTACCCCATTGTTTTTGTTGACTTTTTTTTGACGATCTGTGGTCATTATTGGTGGGTAACAAATAAAAAGTATTGTAAAATGAAACGTTATTGCACATTGTTTTTAATAATTTTCGGTATATTCCATGCCAGAATGACAGCAGGGCAAAAATTTTCCTCTCCTGCTCAATATGATTCAGAATCAGAAGGAAAATTAAAGGCAGCGGAAAAACTATGGGCGCGTTGCACACAAGAATATAAACAATACTTAATTTTTGTTCAAAATGCTCCAGATAATCAAGAAGCAAAATTAAAAGAATTAAATCTAGCGGAAAGAGAACAGGCTTGTGTGAAAGGAATAATCGAAATTTTAAATACAATCATGATCGAAAAGGCTTTATCTAAAAACGAATATGATAAGTGTCTGTCAGCAATCGATTATTTGGAAAAAGATCTTACGGAGAAACAGACTGTATTACAAGGAGTTATGGTTCAAATGCTATTGGGTCAGTGTGATCTAGTGGAAGATACGAACATCGGGTCGAAAAAAATAGAAATAGGTATCTTAGAGAAAGAGATAGGTGTCTTAGAGAAACAGATAAAACAAAAAAAAACCAATGTTGAAGATTTGAAGGCTATCTTTGATCCTTTATTGGAGAAAGATAAGCGTTTTATGGCACGTAAGGATCTATTGGATTGGGAAATATTTCGCATGAAAAAAAATCTTGGTTTGAATCAAGGGATAGAGACATTATACTGTTCAAAAGATTTCCCATCCAATTTACAGAAAATAATACGCGATAGGATCGTCCATGGGAATGAAGAGTTTTTTCTTACAATTTTGGAAAAGGCCCATAGGATCTTACCAACAAATATCGCTATGGATATTGATACGAATAACAGGTGTATCGGGTTTTTTGGATTGGACCATAAGAGGGATCCACAGGCATATTATTTACCAGTGTACCTATACGGGTTGCGTCTTTATCCGCCTATGAGTCACAAAGAGCATCAGGATGCATTGCGCTTAATCTTTTCTTTAGAAGAACAGAAAGAGAGAGAAAAAAATTTTTTGAATAACAATCCCTATCTAAAGGGGGCTCTTTTTCGGATGATATTTTTTATAGTGAGGGACGCAAACAGCGCGTGGATAGAGGACATGGAGAAATACTTTTCGGAGCTGGAGTGTGAAAAAGGGTGCAAAAATGGGTTTAATCCAGAGGGATTGTGTGAAAAAGGGTATAGATTTGCTATCTTTTCCCATTCAAAGGACAATAAGAATAAGGAGATTGAGAATAAGGAGATTGAGAATAAGGAGATTGAGAATAAGGAGAGTGGCGAGAAAACGACGAACTTGAATGATTTAAGCGATCAAATCAAGGGATTTGTTAAAGATTTGATGAAAGAGAAGAACCTATAAAGCTAGAGATTCCTGATGCTGGACTGAAAAAATACATCTTAGAGGATGAGGGCCTGTAATCTACCCCCCATTCTTTGGGGGGCAAGAATCTTCTTGGGTCGGCTGCACAAACGGCTATTCATTCCGCCAGCGCCATTAACCTTGAGCCACACGAGGCATTCTGGGGTGGCTGTGGGCGGATTTCACGGTGTGGTCTAGTGGCGATTGAGGGTCACTGTGAGATTGGCTGTGCAATTGCACCAAGTTTTTTCCTTCATCCACCCATTGCTTCCAACGTTCCGATGAAAATCCCTGTTGCTGAAGGACCCGTTCTTGTTTTTGGAAAAACTGCTCCATGGCTTGATGCAGTTGTACACCCTTATCCGATAATGCCACCAATAAAACCCGCCGATCATGTTGACTGGATGACGTTTTTAAATACTTTGCCGACAGCATTTTCTTTAAGTTATACGACGGGTTGGATCCTTCG
Organism: Alphaproteobacteria bacterium; assembly: GCA_016870135.1. GTDB lineage: Bacteria > Pseudomonadota > Alphaproteobacteria > Holosporales > Holosporaceae. The sequence continues at coordinate 2,359 of VGCF01000004.1, read as the reverse complement.
TAAAAATGATACTTTACGATTTCATTGACCTTGAATATATTTTTGCCGATGTGATACACGATCAAGGCTTGGGTGGCATTTAAATCGCATTGTTGACCTTCTTCCAGAAAAACCTGGATATGGTCCAGAAAAAAACGGTGCAGTGATCCCAGAATGCTTATGCTTTGAACGTACATATTTTTTGACATGAAATTTACCTGATGATTATTTATGTTTTGTTCAGATAGCACGAGTATTTTGATCTTGTCAATTTTTTATATAAAAAATCTTATTTTACAAGGATTTACCTGGGTTTTTTCAAAATTTGGATCAAAAAAATACAAAAATTATACACAAAAAAGTATTTTTGAAAAAGGATTAAAAATTTGATTTTCACGGCCAATGTTTCGCTGTGCTGGCTTTTTTTAAAATTTTATGTAAAAAAAATACATGTCGTGTTTTTAAAAGTTTTTAAAAAATGACTATAAAAATACAAGCCTGTGACATTTTTGCACCATTTTTGTACTCATTTTCACCCTGATGTTCCCAGAAACACTCCATCCGTTTGGGCGCGTCTGTTCCGTGGACGGTATCCGATGATGGGGCTGGATGGTTATATTGTTGCTGAACCGACACGCTTGCTGAACCGACACGCTGACCACTGAAACCTAATCATTGAAATCCGAGCATTGAAATCCGAGCATTGAAATCCGTAACAAGGACCATTGCACCGTCGTGCTCCAAGGGTTGTATTGATGCTCAATAAAGACGTATCTTAAAGACGTCACTTTTATTCCTAATCACCATGGTACGCGTTCGTTTTGCGCCCAGTCCTACTGGACGATTGCACTTGGGCAATGCCCGCACTGCGGTTTTAAATGCTCTGTTTTCAGCCCATCATGGTGGGGTCGTTGTATTGCGCATCGATGATACGGATGATGCCCGATGTCGCCCGGAATATGTCCAAGATATTTACCGAGATTTACGCTGGCTGGGATTGTCATGGGATGAAGAATTTACCCAATCCAGCAATGCGGACAAGCGTCGCGCTATGTTTCAGACATTAAAGAATTCAGGACGATTGTACCCCTGTTTTGAAACGCCAGAACAGCTGACCCAGTGGCGCGAAGATCAGTTGTCCAAAAATTTGCCTCCTCATTATGATCGTGTAAAGGGGAAATCGGTTCCAGCCCATGATCGTCCCTATTGGCGCTTTGCCCTTAGTCAGCAAGAGATAAAATGGCAGGATTTAATCCAGGGGTCCATGGTGTGTGATACCCGACATCTAAGCGATCCTGTGGTGATGCGTCACGATGGAGCCATGAGTTATGTGCTGGCAAGCGTGATGGATGATGTGGATCGTCGCATTACCCACATTATTCGCGGGGCAGATCATTTAACCAATACCGCCATTCAGATCGAAATGTTTCATGCATTGGGGGCGGATATGCCTTGTTGGGCTCATTTTCCCTTGATGTTGGATCAGAATGGCGATAAATTTTCCAAACGATCCGGATCAAAAACCCTGCAAGAATTAAGAGAAGAAGGCTGGTTACCCCTTGCCATTGTTCAGGCAGTGACGCAATTGGGTTTGTCGCACCAAATCAGCGGAGATTTTGCCCATATGGCGGCTCAGTTTTCCTTGTCAGAATACAGTAAGGCCAATGGCAAATTTTCCATGCACGACGTTGAGATGATTCAAAGTCGCTTATGGTCCAATATGACCTATCAGGATTTATCGCCTGATTTACAGAGGTGTATTGATCCCAATTTGTGGCCTGTGGTCAGAGATAATGTGGTATTGGCGGGCGATGTGCCCCTGTGGCAACAGATTTGTACCGATCCTCATTGGGTTGCGCCTGATGGCGTGGACTGGTCTCAGTTGCCCCTAGATTTTTGTGATCTGGCCATTGATGTCTTGAAGTCTGGTGGGATTGTTAAACAATTGGATGAAAAATCCGGAAATATGGTGTGGCAAACAGACCCTTGGCACCATTGGATTAATGGTCTATTGGCTGCGTGCCCTGAATTAAAAAAAGGATTGGTGGCCCGAACATTGCGTATGATTTTAACAGGGCGTACGGGTGGGCCAAAAATGGAGGATTTATTACCGGTTATCTCTCCAAAAATTGTGCAAGCACGCCTGGAGCACAGAAAACATTGAGGGGGAGGGCTGTGGAGAAATCAAAGGTGAAGAAGGTTTTTGACTGAAATGGTATGATGGATGCAGTGGCAATGCTGTGGCGTAATTTCCTCGTCCCTCGTATTTACTGATCCCGTCGATCTTCTGTCAGCAGCCAGTCACAGTGGGTAATGGTTTCCACGGGGGCGCAATGAACCCAGTTCAGACCGTCTCTCCACAGGCTCATTTTTCCGCCCG
>VGCF01000003.1 GCA_016870135.1 Alphaproteobacteria bacterium | reverse complement strand
GCGGCAGCCCATCGCTGGGACCAATGATAAAACAGGGCACCAATGGCCCCTGTATCCACTGTGTGATGTGGTGACAAAATTCAGCACTACTCCAGGATTGCCCGCGCTCGTCCAATGCGATCCACAGTTCGCTTTTGGGCACCAGAGTTTGGAATTGCTTGTCCGTCAGTTCTATTAATTGAACAGACCAATACCGAATGCGTTTGTGATAATCATCATAAGCGTGCTGAAAAACACTGTTTTTTATGCGTCCGCCGGCATAAATTCGTATGGTTTTGGCCAAGAACAGACCCCACACACAGAGAGAACAAGAATAGACTTAGAATACTCTATTTTACCTGTGATTTTAACCCGATCATCGGACGATCCACCCAGAGAGCCCCCTTAACCCTATAATCTGAACGTTGTTTTTCTGGAGTGACGCCAGATCAAATGAATCCGGCGTTTTTGATGAATAGAGGGCTGTTTTTGCCCTCTATTGTATCGCTCTCTACATACTGATGTTATGCAGCAACTTCTGCTATGGCGTCTGGTACTGGCAAAGCACAATTACCTGTGGCACATCCACCTTGATCCGATGGCATGACGCTCATGCTGGCTGCGGGTGCAGCACTGCACATTTCACCGTTCTGCACACGATTCATATAAGCATTCATAACGCTGGGGCTTGGAGAGTGGGCTTTATGTCCACCCTTACTATACTTGCGACCTTTTTTATGGCTTTTAGATTTAGAACCTTTTTTTCTTTTTCTTATTTTTTTCGTTTTCGACTTTTTCGACTTTTTCGACTTTTTCGTTCCACTACTCTCTTCTACGGCTTGTTCTGCTCCAAGTGCGGCTGCGTCTTCTGCAAGTACGGCCTCTTCTTTGGCTTCTCCAGCTTGTTCTTCTACAGGTGCGGCTACTTCTTCTTTGGATTCCCCGCCTTGTTCTTCTGCAGGTGCGGCTACTTCTTCTTTGGCTTCCTCTGGTTTATCCTCTGCCTGCACGACACCGAATGCCAACAGCAAGCTCAACCAAATATAATGTTTCATCGTTAAAATCCTCCGTTTTGATGTGAATCTATCTTACATTCCCCATAATCATTGAAAAATTTGAAAAAAATGTAAAGGGTTCTGTTTTTATAATGTTTCAGATTCAGCTATATCATAAATTCCCCAACAGGAACAGATCCCTGTGCCGGTCCATTTTCCCCTCTTGATTCTTTTTGCAGATCTTTTGCACAATATTTAACCCACAAGGCCCATGCCCAAAATTGGTCACGCTGATCAGGTTTTCCCCGCCATCGGGTCTCTTGGCCATTACGGGAATAATGGGCGTAAAACGCCTGATACACATTGGCCCACTTGGCCCTTTTTTCCCCAGCAGATGCATCATGATCATCAGCAAAACGGGTATCATACCCCAACAATGTCAACATTTTGTGAAAAAACATCTCATTGAATTTTTCGGGAAGAGCAAACGGCACCCCATACTTTTTCATGATGCCCATCTTGGTACGTTCGTCCCCATCTAATCCCATGCCTAACCCATATTTTTCATACAATTCGCGCCAGGGAAAAAGAATAGTGACATCGTATTTCCGTTGAGGCGATACGTCTCCATGAGAAAGAATATTTTCAGGACGAATGGCATATTCTTTAACCAAACGGGCCAACAAAACAGCCAATGCCTTGATTTGTCCAGAATCATAGACATAAAAAGAACGTTTTCGGCCTTGATCCACAAACCCTTTTCCCACCAATTCAATACCAATGGCATATTGATTGGCATCATCTTTTCCACGAAACCAACTGGGCCAAGCATGTTGGGCCATCAATGGCGGTGGCACCATTTCAATGACCAGACCGCCTGGAACAACCCCCTCTTTTCGAGTAACGACATAATGGGCGTTTAATGCAGGTTCTTTTCCATCGGAAAACCTGTTTAATGTGGAAAACACCGTACCAACGGTGTCATGCAAAATAATGGTGGTAACTGCTTGCCCCTCTGGTCGCATAAAATAATGATTTCTATGGGACTGACGTTCCTCAAAAGGGACAAATTGGTACTGTTTTTCCCCCAAATCTTTTAACGTAATCCCTGTTTTGGTATACACTGTTTGTTTGAAATCAGCATTCACAGCCGCACAAAAACACAAAAAACACAAAAAATTAATATTTAACAAAAACAATCCAGAAATAAAAACCCAACATAATAATAATTATAAGCGCGTTTAAAAAAATAACCCTTAACAAAAATCCTCATTTTATTTGAAATATTTTATTAGAGCATGAACATTTTGATTCTCTTTTGTTGGGTATTTTTGACATAAATCATACAGATGGCACAAATCAACAAACCTCAAAGGTTCGCGTCATTGTGCAATATCTTGACTATTGCGTGAAAAATGAGAAAGAAACGCCATAACGGGTTATATCGATCATTTGTATGGTCATTGATATGCTTGGATACGGTATTGTCTGGCACATGATATCCAAAGCACCGTAACAACGCATAAAAAGTCCGATCAAAATATCTCTTTTTGCATTCTGAATGCAGACACACCCTTTTGAACCAAGGTTTGCCCAGCCTCTTTGATTTGATCATCGGATACCCCCATACCCAAACCATATTTTTCATACAATTTGAGAAAGGGGAAATTAAGGGGATCCCATTTTCTTTCGAGAGCCACATCGCCATGAGCAAAAAAGTATCTTTTATTCCGAACTTACCACATAAAAATTAAATCAAATTAAAAACAAATTTCGTTTGCTTTTTTGGGTATTCTGTTTATTTTGCAAATTCTGTCATTTTTACATGTTCACTAGACCCATTACTTTCAAAGCCTGGGTTCATCAGTTCGATGCCAATGCTGTAAAGATTATGGGATTCTTTCCTCGAAATGAACTCATTCCCGCATGTCGTGCCACATATTTTGGATCAACCGTTTAAATAATGACTCCCGTTTCTTTAACAATGTAATGAGCATTAAATAACGGACCTTTCCCACTGGAAAATATTTTGAGTGTTTCAAGAAGATTACATGCCGTATGATGCATAATGATGTGCGTGATTTCTTTTTTCCCTATTGGATCGCCTGGTTCAACTTGTTTTTTTGTTTCTGGAATCAAAAATATGGTAACGTGGTCCAAAATCAGGAATTACTTCCTACACAAAGCCCAATTCTGAGTGAGGAGTCATTTTATATTCCAGATTTACGTCTTTAAGGGCCGTCTCAACACAATTGCAATCGTTGTTCCCAGAACATGATTTGGGTTTTTTCGCGCCCACCACAGCATCAACAATAATGCTTGCACAAAAACAAATGACTGTACAACAGAAAATAAGGATGATTTTTCGCACAAAAATGTCTATGATGGTGGACAGATAGAACATTTTTACGGCCTGTTTTATGAATTACGCATCCATTTTATACGATATTAAAAATGTCATGAACATGGACGAATTGTCAGCGGTGCGCGGTGCTGTTTTTGGTAAAAACGGTTCATTAACAGCGGCGTTAAAGGCTTTGGGGTCATTGGATCCAGAAGAACGAAAGACCCAATCCGTTGTATTAAATCAATGGAAAGCAACCCTGTTGGCCGCCATAGAATCCCAAAACCATGTCCTAGAGGAAAAGCGCTGGTCTGATACCCTGGCGCAGGAAAAAATAGATATCAGCATTCCCACAGGCATCGGTGGAATCGGCAAGGGGCACCCCATTCACCAAGTCTTACACGAGGTGGTGGATATTTTTTCCATGATGGGTTTTTCCTTGCGTCGTGGTCCAGATATCGAAACTGAATTTAATAATTTTGACGCCCTGAATGTTCCACCCGATCATCCGGCACGCGCCATGCAAGATACCTTTTACATGCCAAATGGGTATGTTTTACGCACCCAGACGTCACCGGTACAGATCAGGGCCATGACCACAGAGTCCTTGCCCTTGCGTATTATTTCACCAGGTCGTGTGTATCGGGCCGATCATGATCGTACCCACAGCCCTATGTTTCATCAGGTGGAATGCTTGGTGGTGGAACCCCATATTCACATGGGACATCTAAAGGGTTGTTTATCGGCTTTTTTGACTCATTTTTTTGGTCGCCCAGTTGCTATGCGTTTTCGTCCCAGCTTTTTTCCCTTTACGTCCCCATCGGCAGAGGTTGATATTGCTTATCAGCGTAAAAATGGGCGCCTAGATCTGGGTTCAGGGGAAAACTGGTTGGAAATTTTGGGTTGTGGTATGGTTAATCCAAAGGTCTTCCGTGCCTGTGGACACAGCGATGACCTGTCTGGGTTTGCGGCCGGAATGGGCCTGGAACGTTTGGCCATGTTAAAATATGGCATCGAAGACATTCGCCATTTATTTCAAAACGATCAGCGTTGGCTGAGTCATTTTGGATTTTCCCCACTATAGGCCTGATGGGGCGTTAGAGTGTCAGCATCGGTATCAAATAGAGTATTGTACGCCCACAATCTCACATCGCAAACATAACCGCCAGGATAGACCCTAGAGAAGAATATTTTTGAACATTCAGGCGCCCTTACAGACGGACTGATGATGTACGATCAGCGTTGGCTGAGTCATTTTGGATTTTCCCCACTATAGGCCTGATGGCTTACGATCAGCGGCAGGCTGCTTGTTGTTTACGAACACTCTGAATCAATGCATCCAAATGCTGATCCACAGAAGCCTTGATCAATGCGGGTAAGTGGACGTCCAACCACTGGCGCAGCAACTCTGATATATGCTGGTCAATAATGATTTTAACATGCTGTGAAATCATCGCATCATTCTGACCAATCCATTGATCCAAAGGCGCTTTTAAACATTGTGCCACCAGATCTTCTACGCAAATGCATTTCATCCGTCCATCATTCCTAGGCACAGGTTGCTGAAGATCCAGAACAGACGAATCATGGGAATCCTGGTCCGGCTCTTCCAGTGCACTCATTAAAGATGACAGAACTTTTGCGCTTTCTGACCGGGTTTTTTCTGATAAATAACGTTTTTCCTCTATATGTGGAGTAACCGCTTCGGATGAGACCCCATCTGTTTTGCCACAATATACAGGCTGTGATGGTCCCGGCGTTGTGATGCAGGGAGCCAAACCACGAGATTGTCCAGAGCCTTGATTCATTTGTTCGGGGTTTACGCCCATATGGCCCCCCATCTGCGCAGAAAGAAGGTGAGCAGGATCAGCCTGATCGAGATCAGATTGTACCGGCCTGTTTAAGTCGATAATGTCCACAGCGCCAGGGGAAACCAATTCGCGAATAGAGACCAATAAATCATCAACGGAATCAAAGGATTCGCAGTCTTCTACTGGAACAGACAGGGGGATGGGAATGGGTTTATGTGTGGGTCTAGATACCATGAGACCATACTCCTTTTGAAAAACAACTGTCTGAAAGGTAGCCTGAACCTGTGACACAACGCCAGACCACCCCTGATATTTTCATCCCTTTTCTGAATCCCTCTGTTTTCCTTGCGTTGCTGTTGCCCCCTTCATTCCTTACAGACAACGTGTTGCAGATTCTTACAGATAACGTGCTGCAGATTGCTCTGCGTACCTCTTCCCGCCTGTTTTCCTTGCGTTATTGGCATACGGACACAAACCCACACCTTCAACCCAGTTGCGCAACCCTCGATTAACCCTGGTCATTTTTTCCTGTATTCGAACTGGTTTTTTCTGATGGATTGCCTCCTATTTTTCCCCCCATTTTTCCCCGTTTTTTAGAACCCGCTGTGGACTTGTTTTTTGACGGATCCACAGATTTGCTGTTTACTGTATTACCCTTGGTTTCGGTCAAAGGGATCTGTGATGCACTGGTTTTTACACCATCTGATCCATCACCCAAAATGGACTGTTCATCCAAACTCAAAGACAACTCATCCAAGGATTTATTCATCACGGCTTCTAGCTCTGCATCAGTGACATCCGTTTCTCGATCGTCCACAACAGAATCAGAATTTTCCTGAATGGCCAACCCTTCGGCCGGATACCAGGTTATGGCTTCTTTTAAGGCACTTTTAATATTCAAAAATCCCTGACCCGTATTGGTTTTTTTCAACACTGTACTGCCGACAGAATCAACATATTCTGGATTTTTCAACGACACTTGGCCCACGAATTTTTTATTATCGTACAAAGATGTTTTGGATTGTTTATCACCCAAAGAAAACAGAGCCAAGGAAAATGCTTTGCGATAGGCCAAAATATCATAATTTTTACCCTTGACGTGCACCATATCTGGGGTCAGTTGACCTTGTAAGGCTTTCAACTGATACGACAATTTGACCAAACTACTCAACGCTGAAATCAAAGAGCGAATGGCGGAAACATAGGATTCTTCTAAAGACAAAAGATCGACCAAGCTGGTGGCCCCCAAGGCATATTCTTCTCTGGCTGCAGAAAAAGCCACGCCTTGCTCTTTTAGACCTTCTCTGGCAGAAACAACATTTTGTAATCCCAAGCGATAGGCATTTACAGCGCTCTTGATTTTTCCAATTAAATCACGCTTTTGCGCCTCTGACTGTAATCGCGAACCTTTACAGGCCAATTCTGATTTGCGATATTCGGCTGTGCGGGCTCCACCATCAAAAATATTCATGTTGGCACTGATCTCTGCTGTATATCCTGTGGTGGTGTTTAGGTTAATATTATCCCTTGCAAAACCAGCGTTATCTTGCCACACATCATTATCGCTCAGATTGCCTTGAACAGAGAACCCCACCGTAGGTAAAAAGGCCGCCCCGGCTATATTGGCATTACAGCGTTGATAACGCTCTACGTGTACAGCCTTTTGACAAAACGGGTTGTTTTTTAAACATAAATCAATAAACGACTGAACCGAATATAAATCTACAGCAATAGGTACGGGGAACTCTATGTCTTCGCACACAGGAAAACCTGTCAAATTTTCTAAGGCTATTTTCTTGTCTAAATAATCTTGTTTTGCATTATTGACCTCTGTACTCATTCGAATACACTGGGCATTGGCCAGAGACACCTCTACCATGCGCTGATCCCCCACGATTGCCCTATTTCTAGCAACCTCTCGCACAATGCCCAAGCTTTTTTCCCTCATTTTCACAACCACATACAACTCTCTGGCTACAGCCATCTCTACAAAGGCATCCACAACCTCCATGAAAACCGTTTGCACCTTTCCTTTAAATTCACACCATGTGGCACGATAGGACTCCAGAGCCGCCTGGTTTCTTGCTGTGGTTGCACCACCATTATACAAATTCTGACCAATGGTAAAGTTTAATGACGCACTTTTGCTTCTGTTCTTCGACTTATAATATTCTTCTTGTACGTTCTCGATACTGTCCACATTGTTTAAATTCCGTACTGCGGATGGGCTGGAGTAGACTCTTGCCGACACATCAATGTTTGGCAACCATTCTGCCCGCGCTTTAAAACACTCTTCTTGCGATGTTTTTAAATCGTTAAATTGCAACTGAATGGCCAGGTTATTGACATAAGCCATTTGATACGCATCAGAAAGGGTGGTAATACCATTGATTTTGCTCTCAACAGCGGTTTTTAAAACTGGTAATTTTTTTCCATTGGTGGGCTGTTGCGTCTTTTCTTTTGGAAAAATGACCAGAGGGGTTAAAAAAAGAGACGGGATTGCCCAGGCCAATATCTTTGAATCGTGAATCACGTCAGAAAAAACTTTATTATTTTCCCTCATATTAGTACAAAAATTACCATTTGGACAGTCAGGAGAAAAAAGAAGTTACACAAAATGCCGGTTCCTTTTTCTGTGCCAAAACACCAACCCAACCCCAATACCGATCATGGGTATAGAATAATATTGGGCCAACGTTATGCCGCACCACTGCCCCTCTGGTATACGAAAAGATTCAGTGAACAACCGCATCATGCCATACAGAAACAAAAAGAGTCCACCCAATTGACCGGGTTGCAGAGAGCGAAAACTTCTCATAACCCCCATCAAAATCAACAGCAAGACCACGCCCTCTAATCCCGCCTCGTACAACTGTGATGGATGCCTGGGGCTATCCGGCATCGTTGGAAAAATCAATCCCCAAGAAACGTCAGTGGGTTTGCCACAATGTTCTTGGTTAATAAAATTGGCTATACGTCCCAAAAACAGTCCGATGGGCGCGGAAACGGCCACCACATCAAACAAAGACAACGTCGAAACCTTGCCTCGGGCATACATCATAATGGCCAATACAGCCCCCAGTAAACCACCGTGAAAAGCCATGCCTGGGTGCCAAATTTTCAGGATCTCCAAAGGGTCGGTCCAAAATGTTTCAGGGGAATACAATATAAAATACCCCAACCTGCCCCCAATAACGATGCCCAGCATTAAACAATTCATCAAGCCATCCCAACAGTCCACAGAAACACCTGGGAAATAGCCCTTTTGAATGCACCTGCGCCCATAAAACCAGGAAAAAAGCATACCGAAAACATAGGCCAATCCATACCATCGAATGGCCAACGAACCTATGGAAAACGCAACGGGATCTGGAAACCAGCTCATGAATGAACACCCTTTTATACCCTGTTTTCCCAGTATTGTACCCTGTTGGTGGCCTTTGGTCCATTTTTACCATCATCTGAAACCGCAGAACGACGATCATCCAAACCTATTAACTTCCCCGCAACATCATCCATCCCATGCACACCATGGCCTACTGAGGGTATCAGCCCGTCACCCCTCATTATTCTGTCACCCTTTATCTCACCAACACACAGGCTGGCTTTTCTGGTTCTGCTGTCACCACTTCTTGAGAAAAATGATGTTGTAATCCTTGCAAATGGTCCATCGCTTGGGTTACCAACGCATTCATAATGCTGTAACACGGTTCAATTTTCGTCACCATACCCACACTTTGGCCTGCCATAACCGATCCATGGGCAACATCGCCATCCATGACAGCACGCCTTAATGCCCCTGCCCAAAACATTTCAATATCCATCTGTGCTTGTTCTTTGGAACATTCGTTACGCTTATAGGCGGCAATGACCTCTGCCTGATAGGCCATAAATCGTTTTTTGCCCTCATTTTCCAAACCTCTGACTGGAATAATGGGGAATGCTGGATCCAATTGCGGGGACAAAGTGGCATCCCTGGCTGCTGCCCGGATAAAGGCCTGCTTGAATGCGTCATGGGCGCACGACTCTGTGGCACACACAAATCGTGTCCCCAATTGACATCCCGACGCACCCATCAACAAATACGTCATGATGGATCGACCATCCCCGATGCCACCGGCTACAAAAACCGGAACATCCACAATGGGCAAAATTTCCTGTGCCAAAACATGGGTGGATACAGGTCCAACATGACCGCCGGCTTCGTGCCCCTCGATAATCAGAGCATCAACCCCCATACGCACCATGCGTCGCGCCAACAATGCCGACGGGGCAAACCCAATAACGCGAATGTTGTATTGATGCAAAGTATCAATCATGGGTTGAGACGGCATGCCACCGCCTAAAAACACATGGGTGACATTCATGTCTGTACACACTTGAATTAACGCATCGATTTCTGGATGAAAAACGATCAAATTAACCCCAAAGGGATGGCCCTGAACCCCTTGTTGGGTCAACTCTATTTCTGTGCGTAATGCAGTTGCAGACAGAGACCCCCCTGCCAAAACACCAAAACCTCCTGCTCTGGATAAAGCAGAAACCAATGCATGATTGGAAATCCACGTCATGGCGCCACCCAAAATACTGTAACGACAACCCAAAAAAGCCAAACCTTTGGACCAAAATCGATCCAATTGACCCATGTATTCCCCGTTGCCCATCTTATACCAAATGTGTGTGAACATGCCGTATCATATCATAGGTGTGTTTTTGCTCAACCATCACAGCCAAGATGTTTGGTTGTTGCACACAATGCTCTATGAGAATACCGGGGGGGTTGCGCAAGGCACACTGGGCAGTGTGGCTAGAGCTTCCAATCAAACTGACTAACATTTTTGGATCAGAACATGTGGCATCTGGCCATTGGGATTTGACCGCATGATAATCATCGACCCAGGTTAAAAAATGAAACCCTTTGGCCGATAAGGATCGATCAATGATGGACACCCCTGTCATGTCTTGTTTTTGATCGGGTAAAGAATTCATACGCCAACTTAGCACCGGCTTATACACCACTCCGCAAACCTGTTGGGCTTTTTCCCTGATCCATGTCCCCGATTGATCGGGTTTGGCTGTAGATAAAACATGCACAGGTATACCGTTGTTTTTAGCCCAAATAATGGCATTGGCATGTAATACTTTTGCCCCAAAATGACTGAGTGTCAACATGGCATCATAAGACACATCCCCATAGGCACGCGCATCAGGAACATACGATGGATCGGCCGTATAAACGCCCTGAACATCAGTGAAAATCTCGCATACGTTGGCCTTTAATGCGGCCGCCAAAATAACGGCGGTGGTGTCCGACCCTCCCCTGCCCAAAGTGGTAATGCGTCCTCCCGGCGTCACCCCCTGAAAACCACACACCACAGGAACCACACCAGATGCAAGATCAGACTGTAAAGCAGATGCTCCTGTAAATACAGCGTCACAGCGCCCCCAATCTTCGTTTGTCACGATGGGTACTTGCCACCCCGTCCATGCCCGTGCGGGTACGCCTCTGGACTGCAAGGCCAAGGATAATAAACCCGCTGTGATCATTTCACCCGATGACAAAACCAAGTCTCGATCGGGATTGGGCCCCAAGGCACCCCCCAACTCATTACACCAATACTGCAGATTATTGGTTGTGCCCGCCATGGCTGACACCACCACCACACACGTGGGCTGTTTTTGTTGTGATTGTTGTATAACGTTGGCCACGTGATGAATATTGTCTACATTGGCTAACGATGTCCCTCCAAATTTTTTTACGACAATCTGCATACAGGATTCCTCATTCTGTGTAACGTTTCTTTTGAGTATTCAGACCCCATGACAGGATTCATTTCCGCGCCCTTTTTCAAGCCATTTTCCCCATTCTCGATCGCCTTAAGTTAGCCAGACCACACCACGATATGATGCCTGCAACGGCCAAAAATACACCTGGCATCAAAGTGATGGATGTACGGTCAATGAAATAAATGGCCACCTCTGGTGCGCTTCCCCCAAATATAGCCATGCTGATATTGTGGGCAATGGATACACCGGAATAGCGCACCTGTCGGGGAAAAATAGACACCATGAGTGATGGAACAGGGCCAAAAATACATCCCATAACGGCCGATAATGCACAGTGCGACAGCAAGACAACCCCAAATGTGCTGCTGCTCAATCCCCAAAAACACGGCAAGCTGATCAAACAGAGCAAGAAAATGGATCTCTGCATCACCGTAATGGATCCCCATCGATCACTTAGCCATCCGGAAACAGGAATGCCGCAAGCAAAGGCCAACATGCTCAGGGTATTGGCCGAAAAATGATACCCCACTTGACCATGTTGCTCCACATAAGTCATGACATAAATGGTGACTAGAAAAAACCCCACAGCCACCACAACATCAATGACCACCACGCGCAGCATATCCTTCCAGTAGTGGGCAAACAATCGCCCTAAAAACATCGATTTTTTAGGCGCCACGTTGTGTTCTTTTTCGTCGGCTTTGGCTTGGTCCGGATCGTCTGTCAATTTGCGTAAAGCCGACCCAACCCAACTGCCCGCAAAACTGAACAAAAAGGGCAATCTCCATCCCCATAACTTAACCTGATCGGGGGTCAGTACCCCATCAATCAACATGCCTAGAACAGAGCCCAACAACAAACCAATCAAGACGCTCAGCGATGACCAGCTGCCCCAAAGACCTTTTTTCCCTTCTGGGGCATGCTCTACAACAAAAATCATGGACCCTGTAAATTCTCCTCCCATGGACAAGCCTTGGAATAATCGCAACACAATCAAAACCACCGCTGACCACGCCCCCACTTGCTCGTACGTTGGCAATAATCCAATCAATGTGGTGGGAATAGCCATACAATAAATGGACCACATCAGTGCTTTTTTTCGTCCATGTCGATCACCAATGTATCCAAAAAGAACGGCACCCAAAGGACGCATGATAAACCCCAAAAAAAACACCGCATAACTCTTTAACAACAAACCAACAGGCGTTTGATCTGGTGGGAACATTAATCGACTGATCATCACACCAAAATAGCCATACAATGCAAAATCGTACCATTCCAACGCATTGCCAATCATGCAAGAAATCACCACATGCCGTAACTTTTTCGACGATATCGCGGGGCTGTGACCAGATGTGCTTAAAGACTGGGTCATGGAATCAAAAAATAAATAGCTGATGCACTGATTGTTCATCAAGTCCTAAAAAAAGGCAATCAGAGGGCTAAAAGCATCGAAATCCTGAAAGCCCTTTTTTCCTATTCAAACCTGTGTTTGACTTTGGTATTTATCGAGAGAAAAGAGCCGCCACAGCAGGAATTTTACCCAAATCAGACCAAGACAGGTACAAGAGCAACATGGCCAACACACCAAATGCGGCGATGGAAACCCCTTGACGCACCCGATCAGACAGTTTTCTGCCCATAAGGCATTCTATCGTCTCCATCACAATTAATCCGCCATCCAATACGGGCAGAGGCAACAAATTGAAAAATCCCAACCCCACGGATAAACTGGCCATCAAAAACAATACAGGAAACCAGCCTTCTTGTAACTCATTGCCAGCCCGTTGCGCAATGGAAATGGGTCCCCCCACAGAATCAAGACGCAACATTTTAAGCATACGCACAGGATTAATGATGGTAAGGGCATCAGAAATGGCGGAACCCATAGATCGTTTTTGATAAAACCGCGTACTGCTGTCCGGTGCGCACTTTAATTTACCCAACCATACGCCGGATGCCTTTTCTGCTGGTGTGATGGTCAGATTCAGATTTTGATCGCCACGCATTACCGATACATTCAACGGTTGCGTTTCAGGCGTTTTTTCCAACACTTTCAATACATCCTCAAACGTAGCAATCTTATCTTCTGCCCCTTGTATATGGTCGATTCGATCTCCCTGCCTGATTCCTGCCAAATAGGCTTGGGATGTGGGAACAATGGCACCAATGGTTGGGCTGTGATAGGGTTTTCCAAACGTCACAAACAATGCCACAAACAACACAAAAGCCACCACATAATTCACAGCAGGTCCGGCGGCCGCAATGATAATCCGCTGCAGGTGGGTTTTACCCGCCATTGTGCGCCTATGATCCGTTTGATTGGTTTCTTTGGATACGCTGCTCGCCACATTGGCATCGCCCAACATTTGAACGTAACCGCCCAATAAAATCCATGAAAAAATCCATTCTGTTCCGCTCTTATCTTTCCAGGAAAATATCTTTGGTCCAAACCCAATAGAAAAGCGCTCTACATGAACACCACAGGCCTTTGCAGCCCAATAATGCCCCAGTTCATGGACAAAAATTAAAGGAGACAACACCAAAACAAAGGCCAAAACCGACATTAAAAAACCAGTCATAACAAGATCTAAACACATTTTTCTATGGTCCAACATAGCACACAAATGATCAAAAAACATTACGATTCGGCACGACATTGTGTCTATCAACCATCATTGTTATGATAACAATAATGACAACAATCGATCTCAATCATACCAGAAAAAACCAGAGTGGTTATTTTAGATGCGTTTCAATCCCTGCAGATTTTTTCTCAGCGTATATTTCAGGCTTTCTGCCATCAACAGAGGACACCCAAACTGACTGTTGGGGCACAAGAATATCAATAAGTATTACCAACCCCAACGAATAGATCAGGGCAAACATGGCAAAGGACAGCACGCCAATCACTTTTTTATTCAAATTTGCACACTTTTTCCACAAACAACAGATGAAAGATTCCATCATAAAGTGAAATACAACGACAATAACAACAGTGATAAAAGAAAATATAGCAACATTAAAAGCAATGTAAGAAAAAATTGGCACTATAGGAAAAAACATTAACATGCATTTAAAAACAAATATACAATGCCCAATTATTGCAAAATATTTAACAAAAGTCAATTAATATATAATGAACAAATTTGATCGTTTTGTATCAATTTAGTTATTTTACATCGTTTTTTTGTCATTTTTTAACACATCTCCAACCAAATGCAGGGATCCACACATCAGAAATCGTGCAGGTTGGGTTCTGTTCTTTTTACCCCTGATCTGGGCCATGCACTGATCTAATGTGGCAAAAACATGAACGGCATGGTCATCATACCCCGATGCAATGGCGCCCTGTTTCATCACAGACCATGGGGTGCCTGTGCCGTTATCCCAACATTCAATCACCCAAACCTGTTGGGCCAAGGGGGCCAATGTGGACCACAGAGAGTCCAGATTTTTTTCAACCCGTTTTCCAAAAACCAACACCAAAGGTTTTTCTGCCCCAGATGCCCACCCGGCAGATCGAACATGATGGGCCAGCGCAACCAACCCGCCCTCGTTGTGAGCACCATCGATCCACACCTCATCATCCAGGTCGTTACCCAAGTAATCCTTGATCGTCAAACGCTGTAAGCGACCGGGCCAAACCACTTGAGCCAAACCATCGACCATAGCGCCATGGGGTATATTCAGGGCACGCTGGGTGCGCAAGGCCATCACTGCCACCGCCCCATTCATACATTGATGGTTTCCCACCAGCCCTATCTGGGGAAAAGAATCGCTATATAATGGATCTTGGCTGTACTGAATACGAAAACCATGACCTTTGGGTTCAAAAAACCAATCCGTTTGACCCAGGTACAACAGAGCCCCTTTTTCTGTGGCACTGTTGATCAAAACGTCACGAACACAGGAGATCTGCGGGGCGGAAACACAGGGTACACTTTGACGCATAATTCCACTTTTTTGCACAGCAATGTCGTGCAATGTTGATCCCAGTCGGTCCTGGTGATCAAAAGAAATAGGGGTAATGATGCTGACACAGGTTCCTGAAACCACATTGGTGCCGTCGTACACCCCCCCTATTCCCACCTCTAGCACCACCGCATCGGCCGGAACAGAGGCGAACAAATACAGGGCTGTGGCGGTTACGGCCTCTGAAAAGGCTATTTTTCCATCTGTCAATTCAGCCATTTTTAACAGCAGCGATGCCATAACCTGATGATCAACAGCCTTGTTGGCCACCATGATGCGCTCTGTCATACAGCATAAATGAGGAGACGTCAGTCGATGAACCTTGTACCCCGCCCTGTGTAATATGGCTGAAATCAATGCCGCCGTGGATCCTTTTCCATTGGTGCCTGCAATATGAATCACAGGGGGCAAACGATGTTGGGGGTTGTCAAAATGGCGTAAAAGTTTTGTAATTGTGCCAAAAGAGTGTCCGATTTTACAGCCCTGAAATCGGGATAACAAGAGGTCAAGAGTCATCATGTATCGATATGCGCTGATCCTGGAATATGATGGGTCCTTTTTTTCAGGATGGCAATGGCAAAAAGATACGCCCTCTGTGCAAACCAGCCTGCAGGCGGCCATACAGTCTTTGACGGGTGAACCTATCACCTTGTATGCTGCGGGCAGAACGGACAGTGGTGTTCATGCGCTGGGTCAAGTGGTGCATATGGACCTGTCAAAATCCTGGTCCATGGATTCGTTGCGTCGTGGCATCAATTTTTACTTGAAAGACATCCCCATAAAAATCCTGCAGGCCCAAGAAGCCCCACCCCTTTTTCATGCGCGATTTTCTGCCCTTTCGCGATCCTATGAATATTGGATTTTAAATCGGCCAAGCGCCAGCGCCTTGCTGGAAAAACGGGCCTGGTGGATTGCCGCCCCCTTGAATCAAGAGGCCATGATCCGAGGATGCGCCTTATTCCAAGGGCATCACGATTTTTCCTATTTTCGACATCGCGATTGTCAAAGCGCCAGCCCATTTAAAACATTGGAACAATTCACCCTGAAGTCACATCACGATTACATCGTCATTGACGCTAAAAGTCGGTCTTTTTTACATCGACAAGTTCGAATGATGGTGGGGGCACTGGTAGCGTTGGGCAAGGAACAATGGCATTGTGATCATTTGTCCTATTTACTGGCACCCGAACGACACACGGAACCCCCCAGAAATCGTGCCACCACAGCACCCGCCCACGGATTGTATTTAAAGCAGGTTGATTACGGCATTCCTGGATTTTGCACCCCCAACCCTGTGGCATTTCCCCATGAAATGTCATGAGCCATCGGGCCATACCCCCATCACGTTCAGTCTGTTGGCGCAAGGATGGTCAAAGAGGATGCAAAAGTAAAAATGCGTCAAGAGCAGGGAAAAGCATTCAGCATAAATGGTTTATGCTCTTTACCCTAAACTCTTATCACAACCGATGAACACATCGGGAACGCGCAGGTTTAAAAACCTGATATAGACGAACGAATGTCTGACACATCGGTGCCTTCTTTACCTGTCATGCTGACGGCCGAGTTTTGCTGATATGTCCTGGAGCGTGAGGTTCCCAATCCGTTGTTTTTAGCCAAAGCACTGCGCTTTTTCGCATAATTTGGTGCAACCATAGGATAATCCATAGGCAATGACCATCTTTCACGATATTGCTCTGGGGTCAAACCATAGGATGTGCGCAAATGTCTTTTCAACATTTTTAAACGCTTTCCATCTTCCAAACACACCAAATATTCAGATGTGATGGATTTTTCAATGTCCACAGGGGCCTGGGGCAAAGAACGTACATTAGGGGTGTGGTGTAGGTTGCACAAGGTTGAAAAGATCTGTTGTACAAATCCAGAAACCTCTCCGGTCTGCATTTCATTTCGCGCAACATAAGAAGCAACGATACGACCAAGAGCCTCTAAAATATGCTCTTTATCCTTTACGTTTTCCTTGTTTTCCCATAAACGAGCACTCATACTATTCCTTTATTTATAAATTTCCTTCTCATTCTTACATCATTGGCACACAGAATGCAATAAAAAGTTTGCATTTTTTACAGGAAAGAGTAAGTAACATAGAAACAAAACGTTCTGATCAACATAAAAAGGTATCTAGATCAAGATTTTTTACCCTTCATTTTTACGGCAAACCACGGGCTTTGCTCAGGGTTTGGGCTTTACAAAAAAACAAAACCCTTATATCAATCTGATCCAAAAATGATTTTAAAAAAAGCGATAATATGATCAAAATAAATTGCATTTGAATCGATTTTTTATTATGATAGAAAAAAGGGGTACTTAGTCAGACACGCTGTTGACCTACAAAAAAATCATTGTACAATCGCCCGAACACACCATTTACGAGGGTGAAAATCCTGGCCAATTGGTTCATTTTTTTAGCGACACTTGGCACAGTGCAGCCACAGAAAAGACCACAGAAATTCATGGGAAGGGGGCTTTTTCTCAACGCATTTCTGCCTTTTTATTCTCAAAACTGACCCAAATGGGTATTCCCAATCATTTTCTGGGAACACGAAACATGCGGGAATCGTTGGTGCAGGATACGTATGCCCTGCCCTTTACCCTGCGCATTCATTGTTGCGCCAGTATGGATTTATCCAAGGATTTTGATATCCCAGAACATACCATTTTTGACCCCCCCTTGGTCGAATATATTGCGCCGTCCTCTCAATATCACATCAATGATGATTTTTTGATGGCTATGGGGTGGTTGGATCAAGACGAAATCGATGAAATTCACGCCCTGGCATTGCGCACGTCTCATGGCTTGCAAGGGTTATTTGCGGCTTGGGACTTGGCCTTGATTCAATTGAAATTAACGCTGGCTCGCTCTTTTGAAAACCCTTTTGTGGTGGCTGGATCCTTGGCCCCCGATCACTTTTTGCTCAAAGATTTGCGCAGCGGAGAAACTTGGAGCACCATTCCAGACCCCGAATCTGAATCTGCCCCATTAACCGTATACAGTGCATTGGCCAGACGGTTGGGGGTATACACCTCTGCTTCTGGTGAATGTGCGGGCGCACCCACCACTGTGAACACTGTAGATACCATGGCAGGCAATGCTGCACAAACCAACGTAGACAACGTGCCAACCCCCCAGGTCAATCCAGACCCCAATTCGCATGAAAACGACGAAAATTGGCCAAAAAATGTGCTCTTATTTCCCTTTACTCGCCCTTAAATTCCCACAAAAACCATCCCAGGAAAATAAAAATGACTTTTTTTTCAGATACTTTTTTAGACCCCCTTTTGGACACCCAACCTGCCGATCATGACGGGGAATCTTGCCCAGAGAAAACCCTATCTAACGTGCACTGGATTCATCAAAAATTAAGCGCAGCCTTTCCCCAGGCAGACATTACCGTTACGGATACGAGGGGCGACGACCAACACCTGTCCGTCACCGTGATCAGCGGGGTTTTTACCGAAAAATCTAGAATCACTTGTCATCAAATGGTTTATGCGGCGCTGGATAACATGCGACACAATCAAATTCACGCCTTGGCATTGCGTACCCAAGTCAAATCGTTGACTGGGTCTGCAGATGCTGCTGGCTGAGGATGCTGTACTCAAATTGAACAGGAAAAACACTCCACTTCACAGCCAGTCCCAGCATCAGGGGGGCGACCCTGCATGGGCCGAGCCAAATCGATTCCGTATTGCTGTATCGGTTTAAGTCAATTCCTCCAGAGTTCTCCACTGGGTTACAGACTGTCCAACAGGCCCCTCCCTAGACCTGATGAACCAGAATGGTTTTATCTCGACTTTTCAACCCATGCTTGATGCGTATATGCGATGGCGAAATGGACCAGTATTTTGCCAACGCGCCAATAACAGCTTGGTTGGCCTTATCGTTGACAGCTCTGGCCGTGACGTACACTCTCAGCATTTCTTGGTCTGGTGTGGCGTCTGTATGAACGACGATGCGTTCTGTACGAGCCCCCGGATTGACTCTAATTTTCACCCGTTTTGGTTGCATCACACGCCGTGCATTGACATCTTTTTTGCTACTATACCATGGGTTGCCCTGTATCGTTTACTGTGAGTGTGATACCTTGGGTGCAACAACAAACCATTGACCGATATGGGCACTGGATTTTTCACCCGTTTTGGTTGTATCACACGCCGTGCATTGAAATCCTTTTTGCCATTATACCATGGGTTGCCCCTGTATCGTTTACTGTGAGTGTGATACCTTGGGTGCAACAACAAACCATTGACCGGTATGGGCGTATTACTGGATTTTGTTTTGCCGCACCTGTGCCCAGGATGTCAAACGAACATGCACACACCTGGGTTTTGTTGCGCATGTTGGATGAAATTGCGTTTCATCACAAACCCCTATTGCCCGTTGTGCGGTAATCCAGGGGGTTCCACCTTATGTCATGGGTGTCGAACGGATACCCCCTTGTTTCACAAGCACCGATCCTTATGGGAATATGGACCTGTTTCCAGGCGCATTATTTTCGCATTAAAACACGGCCGCCAGCGTCATCTGGCCAAATTGTTAGCCCATTGGGTTTTGCCTCTGGTATTGGAGCACGTGATCGATTGCATTATTCCTGTGCCATTGCACCAAGATCGTTTGCGACAACGGGGATTTAACCAGTGCGGTCTATTGGTTCAGGAAATTCGAAAACTCTGTGGCATTCCTGTGGATTTCCACAGCTTGATGCGTCCCTTGGGCGCGCCATCCCAAGGTCGTTTTTCTCCTCAACAGCGCCAAGACAACGTCATGGGGGCTTTTTCAGCCCATTCAGAGTTGGAAAACAAGCGCGTTCTGGTGATCGATGATGTATTTACCACAGGCGCTACCCTGAACGCATGCGCTGTGGCCTTGCAACAGGCGGGCGTTTTTTCTGTTCACGCCGTCACGATCGCCAAGGTTTCTCGATAAAATCTGCGGCGTGACAAGCGATGCCTGGGACAAGAAACCGCTTCCTTGGTTGCACAACAGTGACACAACAATGACCACAGATGTGCCCCGCCTTTTGTTCAAAACACAAAACTGGTACCATCGTTTTGCATATCCACCTTGAGTAAACCATGTTGACCTATCCCATACTGTGCGCGCTGGTTCAAGGAATCAGCGAGGCTTTTCCTGTCAGCTCTTCCTTTCATTTTGTTTTATTGTCCTATGGGATGAACCAGGCCATTGTCCCATCAAAAGCCATGGCGGCCAGCCTGCACAGTGGTTCATTTTTAGCCCTATGTCTGATTTTTAGACAGGATATTGCTGCGCTGTTTCGTGGCGGATGGGCCACTATTTTTCACCAAAAGAATCCGTCAGGCACGGCATCCAGTCCTCATGATCTGCACAACGACCAGGTTTTTTTTGCTACGATGGCGTGCTCTGGTTTGGGATTAACCATGGGGATGGTGCTATTGTATGGCTGTAAAAAGTGGTTTTTCCCCACGTGGAACCCCTCATTAACAGCTATGAGTCTAATTTCTATGGCTTTTGCCGTGTTATTAGAATGTACCAATCAGTGGCAAAAGAGACGTATGCCCGCAGAGCCATGGCAATTTTCAAAATGCCACTCTGCGATTATTGGCTTTACCCAAGCCTTGGCCGCAGGCTGCTCTGGCATCAGTCGGTTGGGCATTACGCTGACGGCAGGTCGATTTCTGGGATATTCTTTGAACAGCGCCTGTCGATACAGCTTTGTGATGGGGATTCCCATCATCGGTGCCAGCGTTGCGCAATCCTGGCCAGAAATCATGAATATGGGGTTTTTAACCTTTGCTGAAACGTCTCTTTTAACCTTTTTATGCAGCTGGCCAATGATAAAATTCATGCTGCACCTGTCTAAACAAGAGTCCACCTTGCCCTTTACCCTATACCGGATATTACTGGGTTTGTGGGTCTTGTGGTTCCAACTGATGTCTATTTAAGGGAAACCCTGACTGCAAAATACATTGGCTGGGATGGCACAACTGATGGCTTACAGATGTTCACCCGCCGCACCCGTTTCCAAGATATCACCCCACCAACCAAGGTCACAACCAGTAACGTCACCCCTGTACAGGAGTAATGGTGGTTGCGGGGGGTGATTGCTCTAATGAGCGTACAACCTGTTGCCAAAATCCTTCTTGATGTCCCGATGGCAAAGGTGTGCTTTCTTTGGAAAAAGCCACAGGATTAATCGTTGTGGATACGAAAATATTGGACAAAACCCCTGATTTGGAAAACGTCAAGGCAAAACATTGGCACGATACCGGTTTTGTGGCCAATACAGGCTTGGTGTATGCATTATAACTCAGGTAATACAGAGTATAGGGATCATAGGATAAAATGATCGTAGGCGTACCCAGTTTTTGAATGGCTTGTGCCTTGGTCGTTTTACCCACACAAAGGGTTTGTATATCACACTCTTTGATCGAATGTCCATGATACACATTAACGCGTTGACAGGATGACAACACTAACCCTGATGCGGCCAAACATGCCGCAAAAATGGCGCTGTTGATATGGCGTTTTAATCCCAAAGTGGTGTTAAAAAGGGTGCATCGTGTGTTCATTATGCTGTTCTGAAAGTGGTCATATGAGTATTCTGATTCTAGAATGGAATGTTCAACCCCTTGCCGTCAAGGTCTGTTCCCTTCATCTGTGGATAAAAAAATGTAAAAACAATGACAATGCATCGCCACCACCGTCACCACACCTTAGCCCATTTTTGGACCTTGTGGCACTGTGTTCTTGGGTTATATATCGGATTATTTTCAGACGTCATTTTTGACATAAAAATAATGGTTGACTTTTAGATCCGATTGGTTTGTTATGAAGGGAATACTGTCAGAGCGGAATATACACTCTCATGTCTCGTATTCATCCACGATGTGGATCTAAAAATGCGCTGTGGTCATCTTTTTCCACAGAATCGCAAAACAAATCCGAATTTTTGATTGAAAACAATGATGAAACGTGTTGGCCCACAGGACGAGCGCGAAACAATCGTACGCCCAATACACGCCACCCTTACTTTTCGGCTCCTATGCCGTCTCACAAGACCACTCCCCACCTTTGTTCTCCATCCCACCCCACCCCATTGACCTCGACTGATTCTCCTCTGAAGGGTTCTGCGCTCAGATCGATCTTCGCCCATGTTGCACCCAACCTATACTCTTTTTTTCTATCTCCCCCCCCCTCTTCGTATGTACGCATTCCCCAGGATGATTGATCAGGAATGATACGGATGCTTGTTGGGCCTATCCCCATTCCGTTCCTTTGTTTTTCTGAAAAAGATCAATACGTATTACGATGGATTGAAACAATGTAATGAATAGGCGCACAGGCAAATTAACGATACAAAAGGCCCTCTGATGGTTAGTGTGATGGATGGTTCTCTATTTCAAACCAAACAGCTTGCGAACGCGTTCTAATAAGGCTTTGGTTACTTCCTCCATGGTACCTTCTGCCGGAACCAGGCTGCATTTTTCTGGTTTTTTTCTGGCAATATCTTCGTAGGCTTGATGAATTTTTTGATGAAAATCTTTGTCTCTTTGATCAAACTTATTGCACGTTAACGGATTTTGCAAGCGCCTGGACCTGGCTAGAACACAATCAACCTGTAAAATAAACGTGTGATCTGGCTCCAAATCACACTGGGCGGCACGATGCCACATTTGAATTAAATCCAAATCCAATCCACCAACGATACCCTGATAGACCAAGCTGGAATCGGTAAAACGATCACACAGCACCCACATACCAGAATCCAAAGCCGGCTGAACAACCATACGGATATGATGCCGTCTGGCCGCGAGAATCATCAATAATTCTTCGATGGCATCCACATCTTCTCCGATAATCACAGAACGTAATTGTTCTGCCAAAGGGGTTCCCCCCGGTTCACGTGTTAACAGGTATGGAATATCTTGACTGTGCAAATAGGCGGCCAAAAATTGCAGCTGGGTACCTTTTCCAACCCCTTCGCCGCCCTCTAAAACCAAAAACTTTCCCCGCGCTGGTGCAGGGATGTTTCCATCTTTGGCATGAATGTGGTGTACGGTTTTTACAGTATTTTCCATCCGCTTATATCTCTGTGGACCGTTCGGATGAAAAAACATCCTCCCAGTTTCCTTCGGTGGCTGATTTCGAATATTCTGTGGCACGAGATTCAAAGAAATTCGTAAACTCTATGCCGCCCAGCATATCATCCATCCATGACAAGGGGTTCTTTTCAATATGGTAATAAACAGGCATACCCAATTGTTCCAAACGACGATCGGCAATATATCGGATATACCGCTTCATGTCTTCGATGCTTAGGCCCTCTACGCCACCCATTTCAAAGGCCAGGTCAATAAAGGCATCTTCGTGCTCCACCATCGTTTGCGCAATGGTTAAAATTTGAGCCTGCAGCACAGGTGTCCACAAGGTTGGGTGCTCTGCTATGATGGTTTTAAACAACTTGATCACAGAGTGAATGTGCAACGTTTCATCGCGCACAGACCAGGTCACAATTTGCCCCATTCCCCTCATTTTATTGAATCGAGGAAAGTTCAACAGCATCGCAAAGGATGCAAACAGCTGCAAGCCCTCTGTAAAGGCACCATAAGCAGCAATGGTTAAGGCCAAACCCTTGATCGAATGGTCGTCGCTTTGAAATTGCTGCATATATTCCCACTTGTCTTTCATTTCTTTGTATTTGAAAAACGCGCTGTACTCGATTTCCGGAATGCCCAAGCTGTCTAGTAAGTGAGAATACGCTGCAATATGCACCGTTTCAATATTGGCAAAGGACGCCAACATCATTTTTACTTCGGTGGGTTGAAATATTTGACAATAATAATTCAAATAACAGCTGCCCACTTCGACATCCATCTGGGTGAAAAATCGAAAGATCTGGGTTAACAAATTGCGCTCTGGAACGCTTAATCTGTGATTCCAATCCTTAATATCATCACCCATGGGCACCTCGTCTGGCAACCAGTGGGTTCGCTGTTGGGTCAACCATGCCGTGTATGCCCAAGGATATTTAAATGGCTTGTACACCGGATTGCGGATGAACAGAGGCGAACGACTGTCCACGATGGTGGATGCTTGCGGAAAAGGGGTATCCGATTGTTCATTTTGAACCACAGAAAGAGACATAAGACGAATTATAAACGTTTAGACTCTCTATTTAACGACAAGAAACCTGTGGGCGTCAATCACCGTTTTAGGACTTTTTTCACAAGGTGTCATGATGACAAAAAAGACCTCTATTCCTTTTTCAAAAAAGCATGTATGATGATCAAGTAATTTGTTTTTTCCAATCGGGGCGTAGCGCAGCCTGGTAGCGCGCTTGCTTTGGGAGCAAGATGTCGGAGGTTCAAATCCTCTCGCCCCGACCAAAACCACACTCTTTGCAATACCACCTACGCGCTCTTTAATGGGTATTGTTTAAAACATCCCAGATCAGGTCCATGGTCGGACTCAGGGTCAACCTATTCAGGGGGTTGCATCTGAACAATACACAAAAAACCTATTTTCCCTAAGAATAGACCGTTGCAATGCACCGAGATTCAATGGCGCGCCCCCCTATCGGTTCCTTCACCCTTGTAACGCACACCAATCCAATCTTGCACAAAAACCCCACGGTCAGATCTGCGGTACCGCCAGTCCGTTTTGCTGCGCCATCTACCCAACAATCCCCAACTTTTTAGGGATATCACCCCTTATCGAGAATCATTCTTCTTGGATCTTGCCTTTAAGCTGACCTTTGCCATCTCGTTTTCAGACGGCCGCTTTATCTTTCGGCGATTGTGCGGGAAAACCATTAAAAAGGCTTTTTAAACCCTCCTCATGGTACAACTGGTCTTCTTTGTTCACATTTTGCATACAATGATCAAACAAATCACCTGTAGAAGCCTGCAATATCGTGGGGCATCATCCGCTCTGTTCTGGACTTTTTTGCTAAATATTTGTGCGATTTTTCCTGTGCACGCCAACTTAACCCCCATTTGGGGATGGTGGACATTTTTACGCTTTAAAGAATTATCCATACGTTCGGGCTATGTGTTGTTTTTCCCCGGTTATGCCATTTTTATGGATTAATCACGCTGATGTGCTGTCTGATCATTCGATGGCGCATTCCTGTATTGACATTTTTCGATCTGTTCAAAACGGTTCTAATCTCTACACTCCGTTCTACCCTATTCGGTTTTTTCCTTTCTTTTCCATCCTATTATTTAATCGCAGTATCCTATTATGGGTTTTTCGATCCGATCTATGGCGCCATCAAAGACAACAGTCCCGTGAGCATTCTGTTGTTTGGTGTGATGTGGGCCCTGTTTTTGGGTGTTTTTTCCTTTGTATTGTCTTATAGATCAGAAAAACGATTTTTGATGCGGGATTTTGAAAGCAATCATTGGGAAAACAAAGGTGTGACCAAAAATCAATTGAACATCGCCTGTTTGTACAGCTCTGGTCTATCCCATATCGTTTTCTTAACCCTAACCCTTTTGGTGGGAATATTCAGAGGTGATTTTAACATTTCTGGCCCTGGCGCTGATCATGATCCTGTTTTTATCTTTAAACAACTGGCAAAACCCAAGAAAACCTAAAAATATCAGACACACACCATCCTCTGTTTTCAGTGATTAGGTGGGGTTTAAAAACAACTTGGCGATCCTGCGGGTTTTCCACTCGCCCGTCATTACGCCCCTGATTGTTCAGAATGGAGATCAGCCGTTTCCCCACCACCTTTGACGGAAATCAGGCATTCAGGCACTGTTTTTGGGCCGATAAAATCTGAGCCACCCCGCGAACAGCCATATTTTCCATATCCCGAATTTGCTCGAAGGGTACAGAATACTGTTTTGCCCGAACATCCATACTGACCACTTGATGGTCTGAACTGAATACAAAATCACCAACAACATCGGCTTGCAGGGCCTCTTGATGATCCAAATCCAAAACCATGCGCCCCTTGATGAATCCACAGGAAATACCTACAACTTGACTAATCAAAGGCATTTTTGGAAACAGAGATGAACCCGCCCACTTTTTTAACGCCAACGCCATGGCCACATAACCACCAGACACACAAGACGTTTTCAGACTGCCCTCTGATTGCAAAACATCACAATCAATGTACAGACCGATTTTGTTTAACACATCGCAATCCAACATCAATGACAAGCTTTGATGCACTGTTTTTTCAATGCTTTGGCTGTCAAAGGCGTTGCGCGCATCGTTTCTGGGACGTCGAGGATGTTCCGAACCAGGCAATTGACCGAATTCCACATGCAAACCAGTGGTATTCATATCCAAACATGCCGTGCATAAAATGTGGGTATTTCCAGACTTGATCACACACGATCCATCCGCAGAAGGAGAAACGTGAGAAATAAAAGAAACCTCTCGGATGGCATGTTCATGACGAGCAAACTGGCGAATAAGCATTTGGATCTATTAGAAAAAGAATATTCAATACATTTGTACCACAAAAAGAACTTACACAACAATCTTTTTTTAAAAAAACCCCATAAATTCGTGGCAACCCCGACATTTTGTGTGATAGAGTAAGACAATAGGGATCATCACAATGCCCACTTTTCCTGTTGCCTAACTCTCGCAAATCACCTCGTTCATCTTCGTCCAACAAGCGACACGACAAATCCAAAAAGCCAAAGCGACGTTATTTTAAGATAACATCTATTTTGAAATGGTTGTTTTTAACGACCATTTGGGCAGCTCTTTTTTTAGCCGGCGTTGTGCTGTGGTTTGGCTCTGATTTACCCAATATTGATGGATTGGCACAGTTGTCCAGGCGCCCCAGTATTGAAATTTTTGATATTCATGGCAATCCGTTGGCCAGTTATGGGGATTTTTACGGAAAACCTATTGATGCAGACAAATTGCCCCCCCATGTGATTAACGCCTTGCTGGCCATAGAAGATCGACGATTTTATCAGCACAGCGGGGTGGATCCCGTTGGGATTTTTCGTGCATTTTTCGTCAATTTAAAAGCAGGACGCGTTGTCCAGGGGGGCAGCACCATTACCCAACAATTGGCGAAAAACTTTTTACAGAGCAAAAAAATCTATTCTCACGCGGATCGCTCTTTACACCGTAAAATTTCAGAATTGTTGTTGGCCATCCAAATCGAGCGTCGATTTACCAAAAGCCAAATTTTGACCATGCATTTGAACAGAGTATACATGGGATCGGGAACCTGGGGACTGGATGCAGCGGCGTTGAAATATTTTGGTCGCTCTGCCCAAGAACTGAATTTGTACGAGGCCGCCCTGTTAATGGGGTTGTTACAAGCACCATCTTTGTATTCGCCAGCACGTAATCAGGCCCGTTCCGAAGTGCGTGCTAAAAAAGTTCTGGACGCCATGGTCGATGCCAATTTTATTTCAGAACAAGAGGCCACAGCCGCCATGGCCATGCCCTCATCGCTGGCCAACAGTGCGCGCCAAACCTCTGGTCGCTATTTTACCAACTGGATCATGGAGGAACTGCAAGACGTTGTGGATACCCAATCCCAAGATCTTCGAGTCACCACCACCCTGGATCTGAATGTTCAACGTATTGCAGAACGAACAGCCAAAAGGGTCATGGATGTATACGGAAAAGCATGGAAAGCCGAGCAAATGGCGTTGGTATCCATGAATGCCAAAGGCGCCGTACAAGCCATGGTGGGCGGATTAGGCCAAGGAGATTCATTCAATCGGGCCACCCAAGCCTTGCGTCAATCCGGATCAACCTTTAAATATATCGCCTATTTGGCTGCCCTAGAGTCTGGTTACCGACCCAGTTCACGCATGGATGATCGGCCTATCACTTTTAACGGATGGACAGCAAAAAACTTTCGATACACCTCTACGGGATCCATCAGTTTAATCAATGCCTTTGCCAAGTCTGTCAATTCCGTGGCCATTCGTTTGGGCGTTCGTATTGGTATTCCCAGAATCATTCGCATGGCCAGAAAATTGGGTATTCAATCACCCATTTCCCCAGAATCACGAAACTATGCCTTGGTTCTGGGGACTTCGGGCGTGAATTTACTGGAAATGACAGGGGCCTTTTCCGTGATTTTAAACCATGGTCGTGCAGTTAAACCCTATGGCATTGTTGCGGTGCACAATCGACAAAACAAATGTTTGTACCGTCACAAAAATGTGGATACAGAACCTGTTTTGGATGCAGAGGTTGTGGATGGAATGAAATCCATGTTACGCCAAGTGTTTGTATCAGGCACGGGGCGCTTGGCCAATTTTGGAACAATGCCATTAATGGGCAAATCGGGGACATCGAACAAGGGCTCTCTGGATCGCGATTTATGGTTTATTGCCATGACCCCCAAACATGTCACAGGTGTATGGACGGGGCGCGATAATGGAAACGGCATGCCCCATTTAGCCAAGGGATCACCGTCCCTACATCTGTGGAAAAATTTCAACATTGTGTTGTGCGAATATTTAAAGGATCCTGAAAATGCTGCCTGGGAAGACGATGATGGCCACCCCAATGAATCCAAGTGGGCATTTTTGGGTAAACCTGGAAAACGTATATCGGGCGATGTGAGTAAAGACCACCTGAATCATGACGACGATGATGACGATGATGATGAGGATGAGGATGAAGAGGAGGAGGTAAAGAGCAAAGTAACATCCAGTAAAAAAGCATCAGCTTTACCCCAAAGTCAGGAAAAAGCAGCCGTCATTCAGAATGACGAAGACGATAACGATGATGACGACGACGAAGAGCATGACGATGAAGATGCGGCCTATTCTGACGATTAAGGGGAGTGGGAATTCACACCAGTGGAGGCAGACAGTGTGATGGAGCAGAATCGTTGAAACGCTCTGCCGTATAACGAGGCCTTCTTTTTCCACCATGGTTCTGGGTGGTCTTTCATCTGACGATACTGCAGAAGCCAAAGGTGCGGATCAGAGATATGTCATGGTGGTAAGAACATACTCTCATTCAATGATAACCATACGTTTTACCTTTGGTGCATTATCCACATTTTTATGTTCTCCTATATTCAGCCTCTTTGAATATGTGCAGTGACGTTTTGTCAAAAGATCGATGATCGGATAGGGTGCGCTGACTCATCTGTCTCTAGAGGTATAACAAGGTGCTTTGAATACCACTGTTGGCCAAGGTGATTGAGAGAACAACGCGTTTGCTCTGCACTCAGTAAGGAGTTGCACATAAAAATCTGATTTTTCCAGATCGATGGTCACTGCTTTTTCCCAACGCATTATCCTCATCTAGATTGTAAATATTGTTGCGCGATGGTTCATTAGCATCGTGTCCATGGGCAAAATTGAGTTTATAATCCTTATGGACTTCAGGACGGTCAAGTTCTGCGTACGATCTATTCCACGTTATGTCATGCAGTTTGTCTTGGATGGTGTGAACCAAGTTGGGTTTGACATAATTTTTATAAAACACCTTGTTCATTTGATCTATTGTTTTCGATAATTGTTTTACATTATCATCTTTATACTGGACATTTAATTCCGCACACAGTTTTTTTATTTGCTGCAAACCCACTGGTGCGTGGGTGTATACGGTGATTTGATCTTTTGACGCGGTATAGGATAAAAGTTTTAATTTTGGCTTATAATATTGATTCACAATTCGCTTTATTGTGTTTTTTGAAACCAGTTTTTTAGAAAAAAATTTTGATAAAGAATTCATAGAATTCGCCAAAAAATTTCCTATATTCACCGATCTGTATTGGCCGGTCTCGTATCCTTGGATAAACTCTAATCCATGATTGGACAAAGCAAACTCGTACGGAACACCCAATTGTGACAATTTTTTAATCACCAGCAAAGTATAATAGTCGTTACTGCCACGATCGCACAGTTCGTCGCCGATAAAGCGAATTTTTCCTATTTTTTTAGACTTTTCTATCATTGAAACAGCTTTGATTAAATTGTCTAAATTTTTCTTTTTAACGTCCAAAGGATCTTTAAAATAACAATCGACAAACTGTTCGTATTGATATTTTGACATCGTGACAATTCCAACCTTGATTAATGCGTTCAAAAGTTTCAGCGCATTGCCATGCAAATCTGGAAGGGTGTACTCGCACGCCACATCGTTCAAAAAATGATCCGAACAAGAGGGATATTCAGATAAAGAGGTGTCCAGTGCAACGATCTTGGGGTTACAAAACAAAATGTTAGGGGTCATGAACAAGAAAAAACCAAGCAAACTTTTCATAATAAAAAACCAACAATTACACAAATATTTAATTAATTATAATTCAAAAATTAAACAATGTCAAACATTGTTTGTATAAAAAAGATCATTGGGGGATCAAAATCCTTGTGGAATACACCTTATACAACAAGAAATACTGCACAATACAATACTGGAAACCAATACAGATGCATCAAGGGCAGCGGACAAAATAACCACATGCCCATCCAAAAGCATTCTGCCCATTACATCCCACAGAGTATACTGATTGCTGTACAGGCGCGGGAATGATGCTGGAGCGATACACCGGGTTATACAGGTGTGGTCACGGGGTTTTTACTGCTGTACAGGCGCGGGAATGATGCTGGAGCGATACACCGGGTTATACAGGTGTGGTAA
>VGCF01000002.1 GCA_016870135.1 Alphaproteobacteria bacterium | reverse complement strand
CTTCTCTGCTGCTTCCTTCTCTGCTGCTTCCTTCTCTGCTGCTTCCTGCCTCTGCCGTGCTGCTTCCTTCTCTGCTGCTTCCTTCTCTGCTAATAGCTGTGCTTTATTTGGATCCGGGAGCAAAGTTTCACGCAGTGGCTCAGTTTCAAAAAAAGCCTTTATGCCATCTATAGGCTTATAATCCACCGCCCTAGCCAGTTGTGGATCAATACATTCACCTGCAGGGTGTAAAGTGTTTACGGGGGTTTTTGCTGTATCAGTTTCTAGATCTCGGATAGGGCAGAATTGTTTAGTCTGCACAAGGAGCGTAACAGCGTCTTCAGTATGATTGCCTGCTTGATGATGATGTTTTGGCACCGCTTGACTGTAAACAACAGGTGTGTTTTCGACCACTTGGTACGATTTGAAAGAGCATTTGGAATCCATGGCCTTGGCATCAACAAGGTCAGCATCAATGGAAACAGAAGAGTAGTCATTCTTGCCATCAAGATCATTTTCAAAACCAATCTTTTGTGCTTTGGGCTTTTTTTCCCAGGTTTCTTTTTCAAATTGATCGTGACAACAGTCCTGATGTGTCCTGCTCTCTGTTGATTCATGGCGCCCCAAATCATTAGAAAAACTTTGCAATCTGATCTCTGGTTGTTCGGTGTGCTGGATTTGTTTGACCAGGTTTTCATCTGGGGTCAGAATTGGATTGGGGGTAAATGTTGCGTTTTGCGGCAATGCTTGGCCATAACCATTGCTCTGTTTAAGCATGATTCCTGGACGCGTCAGTACACAAGGTGGTAAAGAAAAGATTTTGTTAAAATATCGTATACCGAATCGATGTTGTGCGCCTAATCTGTGTACACCAAACTTTTCTGGAACTGTTTTTTGCCCTTTATAATCGCGTAAATCAAAAGATTGTAAATCTGATTTTATGGAATGAGACATCGCTGCTGGCAGGAACGCAGCATAAACAAAAGGGATTTTATGGCCATTTTCCCAGGAACTGTCTGTTTTTGATCGCTGGTTTTTATCAACGGATTTCCCGTACCCATATGAGACTGCACGAAAGGCTTCTTTTCTGCTTTCAATCATGCCGCAATACAAGGTCAATATAAAGATGAAGAGGTTAGATTTTTTATTGTCATAAATATGATACTCCCATATGTGACGATTTTTTAAAAACTACTCAATATGGAAAGTTGATTTATTGTTTAAAAAAATCATCCTAAACTGTTTCTTAAGTTTCGTAAATCCGTGAAAACAACTTTTTGTATTTTTTTTAAAATAAAATCTACATTAATCTAAACCCTACTCTTTACCGTGCATATTGCCAATCCCCACCTTTTTCAACACAATATAAACGATATCCTTGTTGTCCAGCATTGTCATTATGATTCTTCGTGTTACCATCGGTTGGGATCATGCTGGCATGGATCTAGCCAATGGATTAATCCAAGGATTTCCAGGGGCTTTTTGGAATTACGACGATCAAAGCCTAATAAAAGACCCCATCAATTATCCCGATACTGTTCCGTTTGTTGTGCAACATGTGTATCAAGGATGGGTAGGCGTATTGATTTGTGGCACAGGCATAGGCATGAGTATGGCAGCCAATCGATATCCGGGAATAGGGGCGGCATTATGTACCGATCCCCATATGGCAGAAATGGCGCGTGCTCATAATAATGCCAACATTCTAGTATTGCCTGGCCGATTAATGTCACAATCTGTAGCAACAGCTTGCTTATCTGCGTTTTTAAACACCCCATTCCAGCAAGGACGACACGCCAACAGAATTGCGCAATTTGATCCGATACTGGCCCACCACGCCCTTTACCATTTCCCTCCAGCAGAATAAATCGATGAAAAAACAGAAAAATAGTCCGATACGTACCCTGCCCACCCAATCCAATGCGGCCAAAGTAGCGCGCTGGAAGGAAAAATGGAAATCCCCATCTATTGGCCGTATTTTACCCAATATGATCACTCTGTCTGCCTTATGCATGGGATTGTCGTCCATCCAATATGGTTTTTCTGAACAGTGGAGAAATGCGGTGGCCAGCGTATTGATTGCGGGTGTTTTAGATGGCTTGGATGGGCGCGTGGCCCGTTTGTTAAAATCCAGCTCTGCCTTTGGGGCGGAATTGGATTCGTTGGTGGATTTCATTAATTTTGGAGTGGCGCCAGCGCTGATCACGTATTGTTATTCTTTGTCCGTTTGGGGCAACAGAGGCTGGGGATTAAGTTTATTTTTCACGGCGTGTATGGCCTGGCGGTTGGCCCGGTTTAACACCATGCCCCATCATTCGTCCGTATTTTCCATGGGGGTGCCGGCACCAGCTGGCGCATTGCTCTTGCTAACCCCCATGATCGTCACCTTTGTTTTTGACACCAGTATTCCCGTATGGATGTACGCGCTGGTTATGATTGCAACCTCTATTTTAACCATCAGTCGATATCCCACCTTTGTCTTTAAGAAAATGGTCATTGCCGAACATTGGTTTGGCGTCTTTTGCATGACCATTCTGGCCATCATTGCCGGTCTTTTCAGTGCTCCATGGGAAACATTGCTGATTCTTTCAGTCCTTTATATGGCTTTTCTGCCCATCAGCGGCTATTGGTTTTACTCTGACAAGAGAAGATAGGCCATGATGCATTTTTATCTTTTGTTGTGCACCCTGACCCTGTCGGGATGTGCAAAACACCACCCTCAATGCTTGTGCATTTCCGCACCCCGTGATCAGCCCGTTAAGCCATCGAATGAAAAAAAGTCCAAAGATGACGTCATAGCCAAAGACCCCAGAGACCCGCTGGAATCCTTTAATCGGGCTATGTTTTCGTTTAACAATGCCATTGATCACACCATTTTCCGCCCATTTATTGGATTTTATCGGGTGATGCCTCTGTGTATAAAAAATCGAATCACCAGTGTAATCGATACAATAGAAACGCCCATGAGTATGGCAAACTGTGTATTTCAAGGCAAAGTCCACGACTTTTTAGCCCATACAGCACGATTGTTCTTTAATCTGACTTTTGGTCTGGGCGGTTTATTTGATTTTGCATCCGTGTTAAAAATACAACCCCAGCGCCAAGATTTTGGCAAAACCTTACAGACGATTTTAAAGGTGCCACCAGGCCCCTTTTTGGTCATTCCTCTGTTAGGCCCCAGCAGTTTGCGTGATGCCATTGGTCAAGCCGTGGACTGTACCCTTTTACCCACAACGTATTACGATAAAACGGCACTGGCTTATTATCCTGCATCCTATTTGATCACTCAGGCCAAAATCACCAGCATACAATACGATTTAGGAGCAACCTTTGATGATGCCTACGAGGCTTTGCGCAATGCCTATTTAATGTCACGTGGCGATGACGGGGATCATGCCGATGCTCTTTCAAAAGACACCCAGGAACAACAACCGGATTTACTGGGCGATGATGGGGATCATGCCGATGCCCTTTCAAAAGATACCCAGGAACAACAACCCGATTTACTGGGCGATGACGGGGATCATGCCGATGCCCTTTCAAAAGATACCCAGGAACAACAACCCGATTTACTGGATTAGGGGTATCATTTTTCAAACAAAAATCACAAATCAATGCTATACTTTGTCAATACCTATGTTTTCCAACCCCCCTTGTACCTTGTTTTGGTTATATAGGATGCATCAGCACCATCAAAACCCCATGACAATCATCAGGGCATGTCATCACACGAGTTTTTCATTATGAAACATATATTATTCATTTGCTTTTGCACCATAATTTGCGCTAATAGTTCTGCTGCACCCCAGGCAACGAAAAAACGATCTTCTGCTCATACCGATTCTGCCGATGCAGGAGCGCAATCTGCCAGATCAGCCGTGAATCGTTTGTATACATCAGCAAAACAGATTATTTCGCAAAAAACATCGGAAACAATCAAGGCGGATCAGCTGACAAGATTGGTTTCGTCCATTTGGGATATTGATAAAATTGCCTCATACATATTGTTTCCCTATTGGCAGTCTTTTTCCAGCGCACAAAAAACACAATTTGCCAACCTGTTAACACAAAATGTGGTTCGGACATTCCAAAGAGTATCCAAAAAATACTTGGGCAGCCTAGACATCGTCAAAGTCGCACCTGTGCAAAACAAAACCAATGCATACGATATTCATTGCAAAGTGATCAATGCAGAAGACGGACGCACTGTGGATGTTCGTTTTCAGATTGCATCAGGAAGAGTACGTAATCTTTTTGTGGAAAAATTGGATTTGGTTGATGCCAAACGAAGAGAGTACATCTCTTTGATGCGTCAAAACCGCAATTCAATCCCTGCTTTTTTAAAGGCCATAGAGTCCCAAGTTTCAAAGAAGGGCGCCGTATCTAAACCAGCGTCAGGACCCAAGACGTAAGAATCAAGGCACAGGGTCGTCACAGCGGGGTATATTTGGTACAATACCTGAAAAACGCAATCGTGATGGGCCCTATGTTGGATTTTGAAAACCATATCAAAGAGCTTAAAGATCGAATCGAGGGATTAAAAACCTTGCCAGCTCCTCTGTCTTTGAAAATCAACGAAGAAATTCAAAAACTGGAAAAAAAGTATCACAAGTCCCTGTCCGATTTGTACAGTAATTTGTCGCCTTGGGATAAGGTGCAGGTGGCCCGATTGCCAGAGCGTCCAAAGGCCCGCGATTATATTTCGACCATGATGGATACGTTTGTTCCTCTGTCTGGCGATCGTGTGTTCAGCGAAGATCATGCAGTTATATCCGGCATGGGGTTATTCAAGGGTATTCCCATCATGATTATGGGTCATGAAAAGGGTCATGACACCACAACACGCATTCACCATCATTTCGGCATGGCCAGCCCAGAAGGGTATCGAAAAGCACAACGATTAATGGTGCTGGCCGAACGTTTTCGCTTGCCTGTGGTTTTTTTGGTTGACACTCCTGGGGCCGCTGCGGGTACTCAGGCCGAAGAACGCGGTCAAGCTCAAGCCATTGCAGAATGCATTAACACCAGTTTAATGATCAACGTGCCCATTTTATCCGTGATCATCGGTGAAGGGGGGTCGGGTGGTGCCGTCGCCTTTGCCACAGCCAACTTTATTGCTATGCTAGAACATTCTGTTTATTCCGTGATTTCTCCCGAAGGATGCGCATCGATTTTATGGCGAACGGCCACCAAGAAACAAGATGCGGCGATGGCTCAGAAATTAACGGCACAACATTTAAAATCCTTTGGCGTGATTGATGAAATCATTCCAGAACCCGCAGGTGGGGCGCACCGACATTGTGCAGAAACCGTTGATCGTGTCAGCCAGTGCTTGTTTTCCCAGTTACAAGCTAAGAAACACCAGACGCATTTTGCCGAGAAAAGGCGTAAAAAGTTTCTAGCCATGGGGCGTGATGTATAGGTAATGCCCCCATTGGATAAGAGATCAGATGGAATCATCAAGGCGTTTAGCCAAGAAGTTGGCCAAGGACCAAGGCGGGGTTAAATAGAGGCGAAAATCACAAGAGCAGCGGGGGAAAAGCTTGTCTAACCCCATCATTTTTGCCCTCTGATCTATTGCATCAGGCCATCACAGACTGGCCCTAAGCTTGCTTTTTTTGTTCGAAATAAAAACAATTAAAAAGCGACCTATATCATTCATAATATTTTATGTAAAAAACAGGTATGATTGAAAACCTACTTCAAAAATCGGAAAAACCATGACGGTGTTGTTTCTTTTTACCATTGTGATTATCGTTCTTGTTATTGGTATTGTTTTTGCATCCTATATCATTGTTCCCCAACAATCAGTGTTCATCATTGAACGTTTTGGAAAATTCAACACCCAGTGTGAGGCGGGTTTACATTTTAAAATTCCAGTGGTGGATCAATGCGCCGGTCTGGTCAGTTTGCGATTGATGCAACTGGACATCAAGGTGGAAACCAAAACATTGGATGATGTTTTTGTGGACATCACCACATCTGTGCAATATCGGGTTTTACCCCATAAAATTTTTGACGCATTTTATACGCTGGATGATCCAGAAAAACAAATCAAGGCCTTTGTATTTGATGTGGTGCGTTCTCGGGTTCCCAAAATTAAACTGGACGATGTTTTTTCCACCAAGGATGACATTGCCCTTTCTGTGCGCGATGAATTAAAAGAGGTCATGAATAATTTCGGTTATGATATTACCCAAACCTTGGTCACGGATATTATGCCCGATGCCAAAGTCAAAGCCGCCATGAACGAAATTAACGAAGCCCAACGTTTACGCATTGCGGCCAATGAACGTGGTGAAGCTGAAAAAATCCTAAAGGTGAAACAGGCCGAGGCCGAGGCCGAAAGCAAGGCTCTGCACGGAAAAGGTATTTCTTGGCAACGTAAAGCCATCATGGATGGGTTAAAAGATTCTCTTTGCGATTTTCAGGCCCAGATCCCCGGTGCTGATCACGATGCCATTATGCATTTGATTTTAATGACCCAGTATTTTGATACCTTGAAAGAGATGGGCGTGGGTGGAAAAATGAACACCATCATGGTGCCTTATTCCCCAGGCAGCGTTTCAGATATTGGCCAGCAATTAAAAGAAGCCATGGTGTTTGGAAAGAACTTGCCCAATATGGATGGTACAAACAGTACACCCGGTCAAAAGGCGAGCAAGGTTGAGGGGCCGGGCTTTTTCTGACACAATAACGGCAGATCTTGTGTTTGGTTAATCCAAAAAAATGACCATTGTATGACATTATCGAAACAACCTATGATTTTTAAGGATATTGATCGGGCCATACACCATCTGTTAAACAGAGAGGTTGTGGCCTTGCCCACCGAAACGGTTTATGGATTGGCGGCATTGGGTTATGATGGACAGGTGGTGGAGCATATTTATGCGTTAAAAAATCGCCCCAAACACAATCCATTAATTTTACATTATGCGCGTTTAGAAGACAGTTGTAATGATGTGGTCTGGACACCGTGGGCCCAGTATTTGGCTGCAGCATGTTGGCCTGGTCCGTTAACGGTCGTATTGTCTTTGGCCCAAAATTCTCGAATTCCTTTGGCCGCAAGGGGTGGATTAAATTCAGCCGCCATTCGCGTGCCATCGCACCCCATGATCCAAGAGATTTTAAGGGCTTTACCTGGACCATTAGCGGCCCCTAGTGCCAATTTGTCAGGCCAACTCAGCCCCACCACCGCGGCGCACGTGGCCAAGGATTTGAATGTGCCGATCTTGGACGGAGGTCCATGCATGTATGGTCTAGAATCCACCATTGTAGATGGCCGTACTTGGCCCATCCGCATATTGCGCCCTGGTGCCCTATCGGTCGAAGACATCAATACCCTGTTGCTGGGGTTTCCAGAACCCATAACGGTTCCTGATTCTGGGCCTATGCAAGACGCGACTGTGATTGCGCCCCCTGCCCCCAGCACCAATGTATTGTGTCCTGGTCAGCTGTTGGCCCATTATGCCCCTAAAAAACGGCTGCGTTTAAATGCGACCCATATCGAAGACGGGGAAGGTCTGTTGGCTTTTGGTCCACCATTATTAGGCGCAACCGTGTGTGCGCAACTGAGTTTAGAGGGCAACGTTACCCAGGCGGCGGCCCGTTTGTTTGCCGCTTTACACCAATTGGATCAAAGCATATGCCAAACAATCGCTGTGATGCCCATTCCCCAGACAGGCCTAGGTTGTGCTATTAATGATCGCTTGTGGCGTGCGTGCGCGGCATTAGAGTAAAACAGAATCTTTTAGATCAAAAAAGACCATGGGGCGATCCTCCATCAAACCAAAGCCGTACGCTTGACGGTCAGGTTTGCTGGCGGTTTTGGTGGCTAGATCCAATTCTGATTCATCTGTTGCGCTCACTGCTCCACCATGGCTTTTCCCACGTTCCAGGTTCAAGTCATCCGTTTGTGGAGTGCAGTATGGTTTTGCTCTGACTCTATTTTCTGGTTCACCACAGCTATAACATCAATAATGCGATCAAACAGTTGGGTAATGACATCGCCAAAATTGTCTAAACCAAGGGTTTTTTGCACCATTTTTTTGGATTCTTTATGGGCATCGGTATGCCCCGTCCTATCCCATTGGCCAGCGTCAAGTTGTTTGCATTTTTCATCACAATCGTCGCCTTGAGCACCTTCATGATGGGCCTGATGTTCTAGTTTGTTCAGCCATTTTTTCAATTTTCTGATTTTTTTCAGCCCACAGCATTGGCGCCCTTTCACCTTTTCTGTTGTGGTCTGGGTTACGACTTCGGTGTGACCATCTTTGGTGTACTCTTCTGTGGTTTTTATGGTTTTTACTCCATTTTCCGTAATCGTTTCGATGGTTTTTTTCATCACAGCATCACCATTCTGATTGGTTTGGACGTGCACCTCTTTGGATCGATCAGAGCCACTTTTTGACGATTCAGAAGTCGATGTTTCTGAGGATTGATTGGACTCCATGTGTGATGAATTCATCCATAGGTTAGAATCTGCCGATGTGGTGATCGCGCATGTCCCGAATAAGGCGGCGGTAAAGGCGGCTTTCCATGTTCTTTTTTTCATCTATGTTCTCCTGGTTTTTACAGTTGTGTTTAGAAATATTGTAATCAAGTCTTGGTTAAAAAACAGTAAAAAGTTGACTGGTTGTTAATATTCAGCATTAAATGAATGCTCATATCCAGGCCCAACCACGGGGGTGTCTTGGTGAATTGAATCAAAAAAGGGGCCATATTCTATCTTTTATGTAAAAAAGCGTGTTAGAATAAACATAACGATCATAATATATTTTTACCGCAGTGAGTAATCCTTCTCATCAATTTAAGAAAATTTTAGAAAATCCACAGGGGCTGTCTTTTGTTCCTTTAGGAGGAAGCGGGGAAATTGGAATGAATGCTAATTTCTATTGTTGTGACGGCCAATGGCTGATGGTTGACAATGGCATCACATTTTCCCGCAGCCCCGACATGGTTTTAATGAGCGATATTCGTCATTTCGTAGAGAGCGTGGATCTGAGCAAGCTTCAAGGGCTGTTTGTCACCCATGCCCACGAAGACCATGTGGGTGCGGTGGCCTATCTTTTGGGATATTTAAATTGCCCCTTGTATGCCACACCATTTACGGCCTATATTTTGGGTGAAAAATTAAAAGAATTGAATTTAAAAGTTCAGGTGAACGAAGTCCCTTTGCTTAGCAGAACTCAGGTTGGTCATTTTAATATTGAATTTGTATCACTGACCCATTCTATTCCAGAACCCAGCGCATTAATGATTCGCACGGCATACGGGAATATTTTCCACACCGGTGATTGGAAAATTGATCAAAAGCCACTGATTGGAAAAGCCATTGATACGCAACGCATGATTGAATTGGGGCAAGAGGGTGTCTTGGCTCTGGTATGTGACTCGACAAACGTGTTCGAAGAAGGGTTTTCTGGATCCGAGGGAGATGTGGAAAATGCCATTTATGATGTGGTGGCTGGGTGTACAGGGCGTGTTATCATTTCGTGTTTTTCATCCAACTTGGCCCGCATTCACAGTTGTTACAAGGCGGCCGTTGCGACGCATCGTAAAGTGTGTTTGGTGGGCAGATCTTTACAGCGCATGGTGGATGCTGCGCGCCATTGCGGATACTTTAACGATTCTTTTCAATTCATTCCGGTGGAAGAGGTGAAAAATCACGCACCATCATCCGTCATGATCTTAACCACAGGAAGCCAAGCGGAGCCCAAAGCAGCGCTGACACGCATGTCCAACAAGGATCACCCGTTTGTAACGTTGGGAGAACACGATACGGTCATTTTTTCATCACGTGTTATTCCAGGAAATCAAGAGGCGATTGCAGCGCTGCAAAACCGTTTAACCTTGCAAAACGTTACAATGAT
The DNA here is from genome assembly GCA_016870135.1 of Alphaproteobacteria bacterium. Classification (GTDB taxonomy): domain Bacteria; phylum Pseudomonadota; class Alphaproteobacteria; order Holosporales; family Holosporaceae. The sequence goes on along the minus strand of VGCF01000002.1, from coordinate 21,045 downwards.
TACGTACAAAGAGGGGTTGCACGTATCCGGACACCCCTGTCGTGAGGAATTGGCTCAAATGTACGATTGGCTAAAGCCTCAGATTGTGGTGCCTGTGCACGGAGAAGCCATTCACCTGAAAGAACATGCGGCCTTTGCCCATTTCAAAGGGGTTTTGCGTACCATTGTTCCGAAAAACGGAAATATTTTTCATCTTGCCCCTGGACCAATCAAATTATTGGGCGACGTTCCCACGGGCCGGTTGGCTCTGGATGGACGCCGTTTAGTGGATTACACGGGTCCTGTGGTTACCCAGAGAAAAGAGCTGCTGGATCGGGGATCATTATTTGTGTTTGTGGTGTTGTCCAGCGCCAATCGCAAGATTTTATCCCGCACGGTGATGTCTCATGGGGTTTTTGAGTACGAAGCAGAAAGAGACTCGGTGGAAAGTCAGATTAAAAACTTGATTACAGAGATATATACCGAAGCCATCAACCAAGGAGATTTAAAAAAACGAATCAAAGGCGGAAAGGATAATAGGCCTTCTTCTGTTGCATCCGAAGATAGCATGAGTGTTCCACCTGCTTCAAAATCTTCTGCGCCCACCCATATCACTGCGGCACGTCGTATACGTAACTTATTTTACAAAAAATGGGGTGTTCAACCTGTCGTCAGAGTTCACAGCGTCTGGGTCTGATCACCCGTCTTCCTACCCCCTTATGCCACCATAGGGGGTCTTGAATCTGTTTAACCGCGGGGCGAAGCAAGCTGTCCAATATATCCGCGACATTGGCTGACATGATGGTGCCCATCCCTCGCGCCTGTAAAACAACGCAGCACAGACTATTCTTTTGACTCTATTGGTCTTCAACAATGTTGAGCGGGTTCGTCACTGTGAAGGTTAACGCTGTGGCCTGAAAAAAATTCAAAAAAACAATGACTGTCTGTATATTGAAAAAATCAACAAACGCAGTGCGCAATATGGTGCATTAACCGCTGTAATGCAAAACAGGATGCCATGCAAAATACGGTATGGACAAAGGGTTGAAAAACCCATAGAATTTTATCATCTAATTTTGCGCACGCCATATTCATATGATTGTACAGTGTCGTTCGTGCAAAATGCGTTATCATTTAGACGACAGCGTTTTGGGATCCAAAGGGTGTCAAGTACGATGCACCGCCTGTGGTCATATTTGGCATCAAACAGCCCCCGAATCGAAAAACATGTTGGTTACCACGTCCAAAGAGTCAGACAGCGAATACAGGGGGCTTTCTGTTGGAACAAAGCGCATCTTGGGCATCATTGCGTTATGCGCCGTGGGATCTGGTTCATTTTACCTGGGCAGACAGAGTCTAGATACCTTGGGGCCATGGGTGGATGGTTGGATAGAACTGCTGTTGAATCAGAAAAAAGATCCAAAATTAGAACTTACATCTTTTGCCTTTCAAAGTACGGACGAGGGCAAAATCATTTGTCACGGGTCTATACGAAATCTGTCGGATAAAACCATTGTTTCCCCAAAAATACAGCTGTGTTTATGGGAGTTTGATTCATCGGGCAAGAAAACACCGATAAAAAAAGATCATGTTCTAGAAAATACCCAAGTTTTATCGGGCCAATCCCAGACCTTTTCTCTGGATTTTCCTCAATCCCAGTGCTCTTCTGTTACCGCCAGCATTGTATCTTAACCCCCCTTGTGTACCTTCTTGTCATATTAAAAGGCATTCCCTGAGATGTGTAGGCCGATGATGAGTGTTAAGAATTGACCCAAAGTCATCTACCCCCCCCTATTGATGGACAGAGGTATATCAAAGGGGGATATTAATGTTGATCTTTGAAATCCAGCAGATGTTGTCAGCGCATTGGTCCCTTGTGATGGATGCGGACTCACACCGACAGCATCCGTTTCAGGGGGGGCATGTTGCTGGAGAATCCCTGCCTTTGATCCCCCCCTTGCGCCTATGCAACAAGCCCATGAAGCGGGCCTATGCAACAAGCAGATATGCAGAGGGCACATTCTATACAATGTACCCCATTGCAAACAGTTACCTTATTTTAATCTGTTATGTTTGTGATGACTGATCCAAATAAAGCACATTAAAATAATCCCGATCATGGCTGCCAACGGAATGGTGCCCAATGCCGCAATATAGGTCGATTCTGAAACCACGTCGGATTGACCCGTTTTACCAGAATCCATAATCCCACCAACAAGAGGGTGAAACACCGATCCGCCAAACATATTCCAAGAATTTAAAAAGGCAACGGCAACCCCTATTAATACAGGCCTCACCATGTCACTGCCCGCGGACAACAAATTGGTCTGATACGACGAAAAAGCCCCCATCATGAACAACGTTGTGGCCACACCTAACCAAGATGTCGTCCATTGCATAAATAAAGTCACAAAACACAACACAATACCTAGCCCACACACATTGATCAGAGCATAATCCCCAATCTTTTTCCCAATCCATGGTGTAATGGGTGAGGCAGAAATTAAACCAATAAAGATAAACGAGACCAGCTCTAGGGCACTTTTTTCTTTAAATCCAAAGATATCCACCAGATATCGCCCTCCCCACACATCGGCAAATCCTTCTAATGGGCCGACCAGCAACAGGTTTACAGCACCCAAAATCCAAATGGTGGGGGAAGAAATCAGTTCCTTTAAGTGCGCAATGGTCAATTTCTCATTGTTTTCGTGGCTGTTTGCAGGCGATCTCACAGAGAAAAAAACTGCCAGTGCCAACGCCAATCCAACACCAACAATACCAAAGGCCACCGTATCTACCCCGTATTTTTGCACCAACACATAAGTCGGACCCCCGCCATAGACGGCACCCAAAATACCAAACCCAATGGAAACACCCAACAGTTTTGCATACGTTTTGCGATCAAACCATTGGGAAATAATTTTGGAAACCCCCAAAAAACCAGCAGCGGAACCGACACCGATAAAAAATCGAGCCCCAGCCGCCACTATCCAGTTGTCTGTCAGGGTAAAAGCCAGAAAAGAAAGGCTGAGCAAAGCAATCAAACCAGAAATCACATACCGGGGCTGGAAACGATCCAACATCATGGCCACAGGAATTTGCATCCCAGAATATCCAAAATAATACAGTGCACTGATGTACCCAAAACACTGCCAGTCGATGGACAACTGTTCTCTGATATGGTCTGCGTTTTGCCCCAACCAAAGTCTTGGGATAAACTGAAACATAAAAAATAGGCAGGAAATCATCCACATTGTCAGGCTTTTTAATGAATAAGTGTGACGAAAATATTTTGTCATAGCCCCCCCCTTTTTTAAATATTTGTATTGATTTTTGGAACCTACAAAACAGCTTTTTACAAAAAAAGCCAGATTTTATTATTGTGCAAAAAGAGGTAGTGGTCAACCTTTGTCTGTGATTTCCATACTTGGAACACAATGGGTTAAAGGAATGTGGGCGCCGCTAGGATTCCGCTGTTTCCCAGCGCACAAAACAAATGGAAATGCCCACAATCACTGTGCCACCCACATAAGACCAAAGGGTGGGTATTTCACCCAAAAAAACATAGCCAGCAGGAATCATTAAACATAATCGAGCATATTCCAACGGAGCAACAAAAGAGGCTTTTACCACTTGATAAGCGCGCAGTAAAGAATATTGTATACAGGCGCCAATGCCCCCCAAAACAGCCAACAATTGCCATTGATAAGCCCCCAGTTTGATCTGATGCCATTGGGGATCAAGGTACAAAATGACACTGAACGCCATCAAAGGCACGACAATGCCGTACACCATGCTGGATTGTGGATGAATCGATCGCAGAGTTAACCATTTTGATAAAATGGCTGTTGTGGCGGCCAACGCATTTCCCGCAAGGGCCCACACGACGTAATGACTCCAGGATGTATGGATGGCATCACTTAATAAAATCAAGACCCCGCAATACCCAATAGCCAGGGCAATCATGCGCTTTGAATCCACGGGTTCCTTTAAAAAAATCCGAGCCAAGACCACGGTAAACAGAGCGCTGCTGGCACCAATCAATGCTGCAAAATGACTGGGCAAATGCCGATACGCTGTATAAGAGCACACCATCGCGCCGGCGACAACACCACCACGAAGGGCCTGCACCCCCCACAGCACTTTCAGATTGCTCCACCTTAAAAAGGGGATAACCAACAGCAGGGCAAACAAACATCTGCCCCAAACCAACCACATGATTGGAAATTCTTGTCGAAACACTTTGTTCAAAATCATGATGGCCACAAAACTGGTGTTGGAACACATGGCCCATAAAAACCCTCTAAAAGCAGGTTTTTTCCAAACTGGAGCACTGTAAAATTGATTTCCAAAACGGCCAAAAAATCTGCCTGGTGGTGAACTCATGTCTTTACTCCATATCAGTATGCTGTCATTATTTTGCCGATTACTGGCGCAAATCATCCGTCATCACAGGGAGTTACAATGATCGTTGGCCCCGAGCATAATAGTGCTGAATGCTAGTTTTTAAGTATACATAGGCGCTGGCTCCGCTCAGTATGGCGCTCATCCACAGTAAAATTATGGTCAGCCACATACTGTACTGGTGATCAGAAATATGATTGTTAATCAACAGGCCGACGCTGACCATTTGTAAAACGGTTTTTACTTTGGCCACCCCAATGACCGGAACACGCTCTGCCCCTACAACACTACGCAAACCCAACACTAGAATTTCTCTGGCAATGATGCACGCACAGGGCCAAAACATCCATGGTCCCAATAAATGCCCGTTGGCACCCAGAAAAAACAACACCAAGATAATCAACACTTTGTCGGCCAGAGGATCCAGCGCCGCCCCCAAAACAGAACGCGCATTGTATTTTTCAGCCACATACCCATCGGCAAAATCCGTTAACGCCGCCACCAAAAACACGGCCGTGGCCAAGTGAATTCCAGATGGTGTATGCCAACACAGCCCCCAACAAATGACAGGCGTCAGAACCATTCGGAACAGGGTCAAAACGTTTGGCAAGTGCATGGGCTCTCCTCATCCAAATAATGTTTAGTTTACATGGTTTGGGTCAAAATCACAAAATGCGTTTAGCCCTCTCTGTTCTTTTCATTCATACGAGGTCAGGCTACCCAAACCCTTTTTTTTGCACCTCATCAAAGTCCATCACCATCGGTTTTGGGCATTGACCATAAAGCCTCGGCATAATCAGATGCGACAAAAGGACGCCAATCGGACACAGATTCCCCCACGCCCAGACCATAAATGGGCAAACCATAGCGATGGCACGCTTGAATCAGAATTCCACCCTTGGCCGTTCCGTCCATCTTGTTCATGATTAGGCCAGTGACGGGAACACATTTTTGAAAATTTTCAATTTGAACCAGGGCATGCTGACCCACCGTTGCATCCAACGTCAACACTACTTGGCACCCCTGTTCGGGGCGTAATTTTTGAATGACACTGTACAATTTTTTCATTTGATCCATCAGCCCCACCTGATTGGGCAATCGCCCAGCCGTGTCAATCAGGACCACATCATCATTTCTTTCTTGGGCAGCCATCAGCCCTTTGTATACCACACTTGCAGGATCCCCCTGCCCTGTCGTCATGGGGAAATCCTTGGCCCACAGACCCAACTGATCGGTTGCACCAGCCCTAAATGTATCACCAGCAATAATATGGATGCGATGATCTTGATCACCCCACAATGCCGCCAATTTTCCCAACGTTGTGGTTTTACCCGAACCATTAACCCCAACAAACAGAACCACAGGACTGGCGTGTAGTGTTCCCTCAAAAGGTTTCATCACCGTGGTGGTATGCTGGATTAAATGGGCGCGAATACCTGGCCCCATATCGCCTTTATAAGACTTTACCGCATCCAACAGCTTTTCAGTGGCATCCATTCCCACATCGGCCAACAACAGGGTTTCTTCCAGTGCATCCCAATCCACATCTTGCCATGATTGGGCGTGGAACAGGCTGGACCACCCTTGCTGTATACTGCTGGTTGTACGCAACAGAGCACTTTTCAGGTTATTTTTAACACGATTCCACATCAGAAACCTCCGTGTCTTTTGGTCCTTGCTCTGTGATGGTTTTTAGCAAACGGGTAAATTCTTGGTGCGTCAATGTTTCGGCCCTGCGACGAGAATCGATACCACTTGCAGCCCACACATCGGCGGACAGTTGAATATTATGGTGCAGCATTTTTCGGCGACTGAAAAAGGCCCGTGCCACCAGCGACGAGAGCTTTTTAAAAGGAACAACAGGCCAAGGGTGTTTAGGCCGCATCAACAAAACAGCGGAATCAACCGAAGGTTTAGGCCAAAATGCACTGGGTGACACATCCATCACCCAAGAAATATCAAGATAGGTTTGCATCATCACAGACAAGCGCCCATAATCTTTGGTGCGGGTCTGGGCCTTAACGCGCTCTGCTACCTCTTTTTGCATCATAAAAACCGCGCCGATAAACAAGTGGGCGTGTTCTGTATACTGCAACATCAAGGGCACACTGACATTATACGGCAAATTACTGGCCACAAAAAAACCGGCATAATCAGCCCAATTTAATTGTAACGCATCCATTTCTATCCAACGCACCTGGGGAAATCGAGCATGAATCAAATGTTGAAACTTAGGATCTTTTTCCACAACCGTGATGGTGCGTTCAGGATTTTGGATTAAATATTCCGTCAAACACCCTGGTCCCGGTCCAATTTCAAGAACATTTTTTCCCTGTATACAGTTGGAAATGGCCTGTAACGTTGGTTCGTGGCATAAAAAATGCTGTCCAAAAGATTTTGTGGGCTGTAAGTCATACTGCTGTAGCCATTCTTTCAGTTCTGGAACGCGCATGCCAATAAAATCCTTGAAACGGGTTTAAAAATAGGCGTAAAACAACCCCTATCGTTCTTATTATAGTCTAAAAATCAAAAGGAAGGCCACATAAAAAATACCTCTGTTGTGGGGCGATTTGACAGGCCAGGTAATGTGCGATAATGTGTACAATGTGTAAACGGAGTGTAGCGCAGCCTGGTAGCGCACCACGCTGGGGGTGTGGGGGCCGTGGGTTCAAATCCCGCCACTCCGACAGTTTACTGCACCTATGTGTCACCGATTCATGTTCAGTCTGGATTTATTTCTGGGTTTCTTTCCCCAGTCAAGTCTTTACATAGGGGTAAAAAATGCCTAAGCTATTAAAATTGGAATCAAAGAGTTTAGTATGAAACGGACATACCAACCCAGTCGCCTAGTGCGCAAACGTCGCCATGGGTTCAGAGCACGAAGCGCCACAGTGGGCGGACGCAGAGTTCTAGCCAACAGACGTCGTAAGGGTCGTCAACGTCTTTCTGCATAAGTTTTCCTGTGACTTTACCGCCTGTCAGACCCCTTTGCCAAGGTCATCCCGCATGGAGCAAAAAATCCCGCTATTTGGCGAATAATTTTTTTGCAGCACGAACCATTGGGTTTTCTGAAAGCATTCTGTCCAAAACAACGGATTTTGATCCTGGGTTATGCGTGCAGTATGGAATTGTGGTCAAGAAAAAACTGGGCAGCGCAGTTTTGCGCAATCGTATTAAACGACGGTTGCGTGCTGCATTTATGGTTTTACATCAATCCAAAACCCTTGCGCTTTCAACGGCTTATATTGTCATCGTTCGATCGGCAACAGTGGCAGAATTGCCCTTTTGTGCGGTGTGCCATCATCTGAAAGGTGTGTTAAAGCACTATGGTTAGGTATGATATTTTGCGGACCATGGTGTGGGATATGGGCCATTTTCTAAATATATCTTTCAGTGGACTATCTGACTGCATTTTGAAGACATCGTTCTGTGGAATCGCCATGATTTTGCAGTCACCATCTCTTTTAGAGTTGGGAATGCAGGTCGTGTGCACAATAGGGTGCACCTTTCACTGCATTTGGGGCATGGAGTTTTACAGGTTTATCTGCTCTGTCGCACCGTTTGCACCCTACTCTGCCAGATCATCGGGGATGGGGTGCCCTGGGTCCTGTTCTTCCATTTCTTCGCCTGGGGCAGCGGCTGAACGTGCGGTATGCGAAACCGATACCATGCCTTGTACAAAGGAGTCAGGGCTGCTTGGGTTTTGGATATCAATCCCGCCAGTCCAAGGGATTAGGACCTTTGGAGTCAGCCAATGCCTTCGTGTGGTTTTGCGTCCTATACTAATTGCAGGCATCGTAGTGTATCAGAGTATTCTGCGCCCCTCTATGTTTGGTTCATGTCGATTTTATCCGACATGTTCTATCTATGCCATCAACGCTTTTCACCACCATGGACTGATGACAGCCATGGTTTTAATCCTATGGCGCATCGTCCGCTGTAATCCGTGGGGATCATGCGGATACGACCCTGTTCCTTCTTCTCTTTTTTCATCGAGTTAATTGTTTATGCAAGACAAAAAAAACCTTCTTATTGTTTTCCTGGCATGCACTGTGGTGTGGTTAGGCATTGATCTGTGGTTAAAACCCGATCCAAAAGTAAACCAATCATCCTATTCATCCCTGACCACAGCATCTGGCAATGATCTTGCCCGTTCAGCACACGTCGATTCTTCAAAAGGCATATCTGCTCTCCCTTCTGGTGCCATGGTGTCCTTTGAAAACCAGAAAATATCTGGATCTGTGGATTTAAAGGGGGCCATTATTCGTCATTGCTTATTGAAAGAATACAAAGAAACAACCGAACCCAACAGCCCACCTGTTGAAATCTTATCTCAAGATGGAAAAGGCTATGGGGCATGTTTGGGCTGGACACAATCTGCTGGACAGCAGACGGATTTGCCTGATTCAGAAACCCTGTGGACGGCCAGTCATTCCACATTAACGCCTGATCAAAAGGTAACGTTATCGTGGATCAACAAAAAAGGCTTGTCTTTTTTTATAGACTTGTCTCTAGATGATCAGCATTTAATCACCGTGACACAGCGGGTAGAAAACCACAGCAATGAATCTGTTGATCCTGGTGCTCCGCTGTATGCATTGATCCGACAAGGACCGATTTCCAATACTCGTCATCAAAAAATTCGTTATGGAAAAACCAACATGATGCTGCACGAAGGGGCCGTTGGCATGGTGGACGGCAAGTTACAAGAAAAATCTTATAAAGACTTGATCAAAGACGGTCAAGGTCTTTGGTTGCCGTACTCTGGATCTATTCAAAACGGAAAACAAGGCGTAAAAGGATGGTTAGGCCTAACGGATAAATATTGGTTGGCCGCCATTATTCCCAGCAACCATGCCGATGGTCGCTTTGCTGCAGAACGGACCAGTCCTGAGAGCGCGGAAATCTACAAAGTAGAAGTGAGACAAAACAGCTGGGTTAAAACAAGCGATACACCATCAGTGTATGCCCTGGAACCAGGTCAAGATCGCACGTACGAGAACTGGCATCTCTTTTTAGGTCCAAAAAAGGTTTCGTTACTAGAAGAATATGAGAAAAAGCTGAGTATTGATCATTTCGACATGGCGGTTGATTTTGGGTGGTTTTATTTCATCACAAAACCTATGTTCTTCCTGTTGTCATCATTGCAACAACTGGTGGGGAATTTTGTGCTGGCCATTTTAATCATGACCATTGTCGTTAAAATTATACTTTTTCCTCTCTCTGCGCGATCGTTTCGCTCTATGTCACGTATGCGTCTGTTGCAACCCCAAATCCAGGCCCTGAAAACACGTTTTGCCGATGATAAAATGCGTCTTAATCAGGCCATGGTTGATTTGTATAAAAGAGAAAAGATTAACCCTGTGTCGGGTTGCCTGCCCATGTTGGTGCAGATTCCCATCTTGTTTTCCTTGTACAAAGTGCTGTTCATTTCTATTGAAATGCGCCATGCCTCGTTTTTAGGACTGATTTCTGATTTGTCTGCCCCTGATCCAACCTCTTTGTTTTCTGGGTTTGGGTTATTTCCATGGATCGTACCTACGTGGTTGCACATCGGAATTTGGCCCATTTTAATGGGGCTAACCATGGTGGTCCAACAGATGATGAATTCGTCCAGTATTACGGATAATCAGCAAAAAATCATGTTGACCTATGTCATGCCTGTTGTGTTTACCTATATGATGGCGAGTTTTCCTGTGGGGTTGGTGATTTATTGGACGTGGAGCAACTTCTTGACGATGGTCCAACAATGGTTCATGATGAGGTATCATCAATCGGTATAATGAATGAGACAAATTCAAAGATTTTGTTGTAAGTCGGTCTGTTTTAGTAAAAAATCGAATAAAAGAAAAGAGATGTCTTGGTCGACTGTGGCCGGCACATCTCTTTTGTGTTTAGAGGAGGGGCGATGAAACAAAAATCCTGTATTTTTTTAACCAGCGCACCCCACCCCAGAGCATTCCCTCCGGCTTTACACCCAGAAGTTGCATTTTGGGGCAGATCTAATGTGGGAAAGTCATCCATTTTAAATGCGCTTATGGGTTCAAAATCATTAGCAAGAGTATCAAAAACCCCAGGTTGTACACAAAATTTGAATTTTTATCATTGCCCTTCTGGGATACGGTTGGTGGATTTGCCTGGTTATGGATATGCAAAAGTCCCCCATAACATGCAAAAACGTTGGAGTTATTTGGTTCCAGAGTATTTGGCAACGCGTGCACCATTGTGGAAAATTTTTATCCTCATCGACAGTCGTCATGTTTTACAGCCAGCTGATTTAGAGGCATTATCATTTTTACAAAAATTGGGGCGTCGTTACGAAGTTATTTTTACCAAAATTGATGCCATCAGTCCCTCATTATTAAACCAACGTACATCAGATTTTTCTATTCAATTTCAAAAAGTTCCATGGATTGCTGCCAGTGCCAAAGAAAAACGTGGATTGGAATCTATCCGCGAATTTTTAGGCATTTCGGCTAATCCCAGATCTGAAATGCCCTTAAACCCAGACCATCTGTGATGAGCACATTTATTCTGATTCAGAGTTTTTTTATTTACGCTCTGTTCATGGGCTCTATTTGTGTCTGCCAATGTGTCGTTTTTTGTGTTTTACACACTTTCAATGCACTCCAATCAAAATCACCTTTAACGGTTAACCCTTTTTTGTCCATGTGCACTGTTCATCCACAGCTGTATCAAACGAACATTACCACTACTCTAACCCATGATTTCTTTTCTACAAAGGATTGTTTAATATGATTACAAGAACATTATCAGAAAATAAAACGCCTGGAACGATTTTAGGACTCCCCTCTTCGTTATGGTTTCTCAGCGTTGCGGCCTTTTTTCTAAATGTATCCTCTGTTATTGCTTTTGCCATCACGCCTATTTTTATGATGCAACGGTTTGGCAGCACGGATTTACAAGCGGGAATACTGGAAGGAACTGTAGAAGGATTGGCATTGATTGTGCGATCGGTTACAGGAATTTTCAGTGATTTTATTGGACGACGCAAATTGTTCTTGATGTGGGGATATGGGGTTTCTGCGCTGGCTCGATTTTTGCTTGCTCCATCGACACTGATTGAACAGGTCATTATCAGCAGGATTTTTGAAAAAGTTGGCAATGGATTACAATCCAGCCCCAGAGAAGCCTTTATCAGTGACGTTTCGCCTCCATCCATCATTGGTCGAGCGTATAGCTTGAATAAAACGTGGAGCATGGGGGGGTCTTTGGCAGGCGGTCTTTTGATCATGTACTTGGCCAAAGGTAATGCCTCTTTTGATGTGACAAAATTATTGTGGATTTCTGGATATTGCGCATTTTTAAGTGTTGTTATTTTATTTTTTGGCATCAAAGATCCTAAAATAGAGAAAATAAAAGCAAGATCCAGCTCCCTTCGTGAAGAATGGATTCTTGTTTTTTCGGAAATGAAACAATTTTCCACAGCATTTTGGGCAACCATCGGCATTATCTGCCTGTTTAAATTGGGGTTATTTAGCGGAACCCACTTAATGGCGCGTTTCAGGGATTCTGGGGCTTGTTTTTTTGGTGAAAATTTAAAAGATAATCGCATTTTATCCAATGCTGTTTTTCAATTATTTCAATGCTTATCATGCACTTTGTTTTCATATCCTTTGGGTCTTTTATCCGATCGCATTGATCGACGTGTGGTGATCAGCATTGGTTTTCTGTGTATGATCGTCTCTTTACTGATTTTTTCAAAGGGATCTTCACCAGAATATATGTATTTTGGAACCATATTTTATGGATTACAGTACGCCGTTCACGGCTCATTGATGGGATGGTTGTCGACAAAAATGCCCAACCATCTGTACGGTACTGGATTTGGGATATTCTTTTTTACATCAGGCCTGTCCATCGTTTTTAGCAACGTTGCGATTGTTGCGCCGATCATTAGCCATTATGACAGAATGGAGCCTGCCTTTATTGCTATTGCAGTGATTATCAGTGTTGCATTTTTCTTGATACCCTTTATTCCAAAAACTTTAAAAAAGTAATTGATCGTATCAGAGTACAACGTGATTGCTTGATATTCTTTCCAAGCGATCACCCCCCCCCTTCGCATCGTCCCTTTATTTAAAAAGTGGATAAAACAATCTGGTGCCACGATGCAGAGGCGACATTTTACTTTAAGGATCCTGGTAAGGGGTGAGGCGCATTTAGAGGGATTACCCCCCCTATTCTGATCTATTCTCCAGATTAGGCGTTTTAAAATCGAAAAAAGTTGTAACAGGTTCGGAACACTTGATTCAAAACACTTGGTATTTACCCTTTGACAGAGTATTTTTTCAAAAAAAGACCATCATACCTCCAGGTTTTTCATTCAAAAGCATCGGATTTTAGCCAATGGGGTTCGAATCGGCCAGGTTTTTCATTCAAAAGCATCGGATTTTAGCCAATAGATTTCACACCTCTGGAGTGTTGTCGCAAATAGATGGCTTACTTTTCATGATGGTGTGCTTTCCCCTTTCCTGTTTTTACCATCACTTTTATATGAACAATGTGTTTTATCGCCACTACAAATGCGCTGTTTTTAAATATTCACCAACGTAATCACCCAGTTTTCAATATCATGAACATTGCAAAATGATTTTGCTGCACGAAAACTCAACGGCACGGAACGGATTTTTCGACACGATATTTCAACCACGGGATATTACAAGGGATACAGTGAAGCAAACCCAGGAATCACGATTCATGATGGCGTCTTGTAACGAGCGTATATCTTTGATTGTATCGGTTTAATATGGGGTGATACATTTCAGATCATTGAACGATGCAATGAACTGAAATGCAGTTTATTGCTTAGCAAAATAAAAACACACCCTTTGGTTGAAAGCTTTTTCTTCATAGGCCATCCTGTGGAAACAGATCCAAATGTTTATCCCACATTTTTTATTTCGTATTTAATCAAAGTTTTAAATACAACGTTGATCAAAAAATAATATTAAAAACCATTCTCAGTCAACGTTTTTATACTTTTATTTTCTGTATTATGCGGTTGATTTTTTCATGGGCGCGGTTACAGAATAGTCAAAAGGTTTTAGATGGCTTAAAATAGAATGATGTACTGTATCAATAGGAAGCGTTCCGTCGAATTCCACTAAAACATTGTTGTCTTTATAGTATCCAATCAAATCTGAAATACTTTCTTTGTATACACGAAAACGCAACTTCATGGCTTCTTGCTGATCATCATTACGTCGCACAAAATTTGATCCCTGACAAATATTGCACAGTATGGTGTCCCCCTCTTTTATAGAATAAGAGGTTCCGCATTGGGCACATTGAAAACGCTGTTGGATTCGCTGACTAAGAACGATTTCAGGAACATTCAAAAAAATCGCTTTTTCTACTGCTGCATTGCGACGCTTTAAAATATCCATCACGTCAGGTATTTGCATACTGTTTCTGGGGATGCCGTCAAAAATAATACGGTTGGACTGAATTCCCTTTAAGTTTTCTTCAAAAATTTCACAGACCAAAGGCCAATCTGGCATTTCACCAGAGTCCACAGCTTTTTGGATTTTTTGTCCTCTTTCGGTTTGTCCGTTGATTTCATTGCGTAACAGGTCACCCATCCCCATCAAAGGAATTTTTAAAGAACGAGACAACAAACGGGCTTGGGTTCCTTTCCCAGAACCTGGTGGGCCCAAAAAAATAACAACTTCCACAATGTTTATCCTTTCATAGATTCTGGTTGGCACCTTTTAGAGGCTCTGAGCGACGTAATAACGACTTGTATTGATGAGAAATAATATAAGAGTGCACTTGAGAAATTAACTCTAAACTGACGCTAACCGAGATTAAAAAGCTTGTTCCCTGAAAAGGAAAGTTCAAATCAAAAACAATGTTCATCAAGTCTGGCATAATCACAACAAACGCAATATACGCCGCACCAATAACCGTTAGTCGATTCAAAAGGTATATAAAATAATCTCGAGTCATGGTTCCGGGTCTATATCCTGGAATAAATGCTCCATTTTTTCTGAGATTTTCAGCCGTTTCATCAGGATTAAACACAATGGTTGTGTAAAAAAAGGCAAAGAATACGATGAGAATAATCTGAACCAAGAGACCAACAGGTGTGCGATCTGAAAACAAAAGAGAAAAAACACTGCTAACCACTGGCACACTTTGTAACAACGGCCAATTACCCAAAAGCTTGAAAAAACCCAGTAACGTTGCTGCAAAAATAGGAGAAAGCACACCAGAAGCATTCAGCTTAAAGGGCATATAGGTTTGCTCTCCGGCATAAACACGCTGACCAACTTGACGTTTTGGGTATTGCACAGTGACTTTTCTATAGGCGCGCTCCATAAAAACGATAAACGCAATAATGGCCACAGCAAAACCAACCGTCAACACCATTTGAGATGAAGAAACCCCGCCTGTTCGACCCAGCTCTAGAGTTCTGAAAATCGATCTGGGCAAATTGGCCATAATGCCGGCATAAATGATCATGGACGAACCATTGCCAATGCCACGATTGGTAATTTGCTCTCCCAACCACATTAAAAACAGGGTTGCCCCCACAATCGTAACCAGCGTTGAGAGATGAAAAAACAACCCAGGATCGAACACCACATTGGGCTGCGTCATCAGCGCAGAAGACATGGCTAGCGCCTGAAAAGATGCCAAAACCACGGTCCCGTAACGGGTATATTGCGCCAGTTTGCGCTTTCCACTGTCCCCTTCCTTTTTTAATGCCATAAAATGGGGAGAAATGGCCGACATCAACTGCACAATAATGCTGGCAGAGATATAAGGCATCAAGTTCAGAACAAACACACTCATGCGCTCTAGAGCACCCCCAGAAACCATGTTAAACATGGCCAAAATGCCCTTTCCGCCATATTGCTGGGCCAACGCCTGCATGGCTGTTGCGTTAATGCCAGGCAAAGGAATATAGGTACCAAAACGATACACAATTAAAACGCCCAACATAAATAAGATGCGTTTCTGCAAATCCTTTGCCTGCGCCCATGATTTCCAGCTAAGATTGGCTAAAAATTGTTCTGAAACAGATGCCATGAACGATTATCCTTTTACACGATTGTCTTGACCACCAAAACCCTCTATTTCCAATCGTTTCTTTTGAGCAATACCAGAGGTACTGTGGAAAGAAACCTGTCCACCCAGCCCTTCTATTTCCAATCGTGCCTTTTGGCTGATCCCTGAAACAGTGCAACGGATTTTATGCGTCAAAGACCCCTTGGCCAACACCCGCACACCATCCCTGGCATTCTTGAAAAAACCAGCATTTTTCATGGATTCGACATCAATATGATCATCAACGCTCAAACGTCCTGCTTCTATGGCCTCCTGAATTTGACCCAAATTCACCTCAACGAATTCTAAACGATGGATATTCACAAATCCACGCTTTGGCAAACGACGAGACAACGGGGTTTGACCACCCTGAAATCCTTTTAAACGAACACCAGATCGAGCTGTTTGACCCTTTCCACCACGTCCAGAGGTTTTACCTTTTCCGCTTCCTATACCACGGCCCACCAGTTGTTTTCTCTTATGAGCCCCTGGATTATCCCTTATTTCACATAATTTCATGACGCATTGTCCTCTGATATGATTTTGACCAAATGAGCAACTTTTCTTAACATTCCTCGAATACAAGGATTATCTTGAACCTCGACAACATGACCAATGCGACGAAGACCCAATGTTTCTACGGTGCTGCGTTGGCGAACAGTTGTCCGAATCACGCTTCTATATTGTTGAATACGCATCAGGCTTCGACCTCCTGCATGGGGCTGGTATTAAAGAGTTCTGCGACTTTTTTTCCGCGCTTCATCGCCACCATGCGAGGTGTCTCTACAGAGCGCAACGCCTGCAAAGTCGCCTTGACCACGTTGTGTGGGTTGTTCGAGTTCAAAACTTTGGCCACCACATCTTGAATGCCCAACACTTCGAAAATAAAACGCATAGAACCACCGGCAATCACACCCGTTCCCTTGGGAGCAGAACGGATAAACACCTTTCCTGCGCCAAACGACCCATGAATATCCTGATGGATGGTCCGACCTTCTTTTATCGCTATTTTCTCCATAGAACGGGATGCGATGTCCGTAGCTTTTTTGATGGCATCGGGCACTTCCTTTGCTTTTCCAACCGCATACCCAATCATCCCCTTTCCGTCCCCCACAACCACCAACACAGAAAACGTAAATCGTTTTCCGCCTTTGACGACTTTGGAAACACGGGAAACAGAAACATTACGCCGTAACAGCTCTTTTTCAGTTTTAACGCGCTTGACCATTGTTTAAACATAAAATAAGTTTGACCCATGTTACCACCTTTGTTCGCACTTATAAAGCCCCCCACACCATGTGCCTGAAAACAAAACGCGAGAGGTTCAATCTTTTGGATAGCGATATCGCACAGGTTTACACGATACTGTTTGCACCAAGGGAGACCCGCTGTCCCCGTAAAAATAAACGGTCTTGGCTTCTGTTTCTGCCGGAATCGGGTCTGTTTTCCTGCCACAACCATATAAAATGACCGCCCCGCACAGCATCATGAGGCACAACCGCCCCTGTTTTAGACAGACGTTGCGTGGGCGCAGGCCTGCTAATCGATGAAAAAGGCCCACCAGGGGGGCAAAGCTCCTTCTTGGTCCTGACTGTTTCAAGGTAAAATATCCCACAGGGATTCTGTCCTTTTTAAGAAATTTCATTTAGAATAGCAAAAACAACAGCCCCATATCATAAACATGAGGCCGATCGCATAACATGAAGCCGATGGCGTAAGTTTTTTTCAAAAAGTGGTCTGGGAACCGTTAGAACACATTGTGCAAATATAACACTATATATGGGGAGTCAAAAATGATGATTTTGGGATTTAAAAACAGCGCTTTGGCCGTTTTACTCGCGCTTACCGTCTCTGTTTCAGCCGCGCCAGCCAGCACTTCACCCAACTCTTCTGTGGTTCAATCTGGCTTGGTTGCTGTTCCTAATGGATTAAATCGGCCCCAATCAAACCAAACTGCCCCCAAAATCCAGCTGCAACCATCCGCAAAAAAGCTAGACGAGAGAAATGCAGATTACTTGAATGTGAATTTACGGGATGTTTCCGGTCAAAACACAACATTAAGACAGTGGTTTCAAACCAACACCAAGCCTGTTCTTGTGGTGCTATCTGCGACATGGTGTCCGCCATGTATGCATGAACTGCCCCTTTTGGCATCCATGCAAAAAACGTTGGCCGATAAGCTGGATGTACTGATCGTTTTTGTGGATGAAATGATGACTTCTGATCCAAAAAATCCCCAGCTGCAACCCAAGTTACAAAAATTCCATCGCGGCACAGAATCCCTGAGATTGTATTACGCAGCTGATGCCCTTGCAGTAATGAAAAAAAACAAATTATTTGGTATACCGTCCTTTCTATTGTTTTCACCAAGCGGTTCTATTGTGTATGTGTCCACTGGTGCAAAAAATTGGGATAGTACATCCGTTCAGCAGGAACTGTTAAGCCATATCAAAAAAATGGATGAATCCAAAAATTCTCCTCCAAAGGCATCCAAGCACAGTCCGATTAAAACGAGCAAGCGCAGAAAATCTGTAGCGACGTCTGCATAAAAAGGATTATGGAACATAAGAGGATTGTGTGATCTTGAAAAAAACCAAACCTTGCTTGCTGTGATTAAAAGACAATCAGATTTTTGAACAGAATTGAACCCATTGAACCCCGAACCTTTACAGGATTTGACTATGAATCGCAATAAAATCATAATTTGGACCGCCTTATTAGCCGTTACAACCATCGGCGGTGTCATGTTATGGAAAAGCTTTAAGGCCACAAAGGGAGCGCCTGCGACCTATCAATATATGGCGCCAAAGGTCGTTGAGTGCATTGTGGTTGAAAAATCGGACATTTCTCGCAGAAAGACTTTTTCTGGCGTATTAAAATCGTCCGACAGTATTTCTTTGGTCAGTGAAAATCATGGTCGCATAGAGAAAATCAACTGCAAGCAAGGTGATTTTGTGAAAAAAGGACAGCTGTTATTTCAGATGGATTCCACAAAAGCCATGGCGGAGTTGCAAGAAGCCAAAGCCACCTTAAAAGTCTGTAAAATCGATTATGATCGCAAGAAAAACTTGCATCGAAAAAAAGCCATGGCTCTGTCAGAGTTAGAAAAGTCAGAGGGCTCCTTTTTACAAGCCTGTGGACGATTGAAAAAAGCTCAGGCCGATTACACCAGCACCATCATTACTGCTCCATTTGATGGACAAATTGGCCTTTTTTCTTTGTCGATTGGTACCCACGTTTCCCCAAATCAAGAACTGGCGCGTTTGATTTCGTTCCGTCCATTGGTGGTGGAATTCCAAGTGCCTGAATCCGATCGCAATGACATCAAAGAGGGGCAAACTATCGATGTTTTGTCAGAATTATTGGACGAGCTGCCCGTTTCTGCGACCATTACAGCCATCAATCCTTATTCTGACCCCATCACACACACCGTTCAAGTCAAAGGGACCCTAAGCCAAGAGAGCTCTAAACTGCGTGATGGCGCCTTTGCCCATGTCACCATGACATTGGGGGAAGCCCACGACTGTATCGTTGTTCCTCAGGAAGCCGTCATTCGTGAGGGCGATTTTGATTATGTATATAAACTGTCCGATGGCCGTGCCAGTAAAGTAGAGGTCAGCATTGGATACCATGATGGCAGTCGCGTTCAAATCGAATCTGGCCTTGAACCAGGCGAGACACTGATCATTGACCCCGTAGAAGAGCTGGCCGATGGTATGCCTGTAAAACCCGTAAGCGAACCCACGGACACCCTTGCTAAATCCACTGCCAATCAACGTCAAGGAAGCTAATTCATGCCCAATTCTAGTCATCAGTCGTCTTTTACCGATTTTTTCATTTATCGCCCAGTTTTTTCATGGGTTATCAATATTATTGTTGTTCTTTTGGGCATCACTGCATTCTTTCAGTTGTCCACACGCCAATACCCATTAACAGAAAACACAACCATCAGCGTTACCACCCGCATGGATGGTTCTGGAAAAGTCCTAGAGCAGCAAATCACAAAGCCCCTAGAGGACGCCTTGTCTGCTCTGCAGGGGTTGGACTCTATGACAAGCACCACCCAAAAGGGTGAGTCCAAAATCTATTTAAAGTTTAAGCCACAGCGATCGGCTGATGGGGCCTCTGCTGATGTCAGAGATACGGTGGGTAAAGCAAAGGCAAAATCAAACTTTCCAGAAAATGCAGAAATAGAAGTCACCAAAGGAAACGTGGACTCTCCGTCTATTATAGAGGTGGCCGTTACAGGAGGGGGAAAAGTTTCCCTGGTGGATTTGTATTATGGCGCTGACAGTATATTAAAAAGCAGCATAGAATCCGTACCGGGAGTATCCACCGTAGAAGTATTTGGTGGAAGCGAAATTCAAATGAATATCGTGCTGGATCCCACCAAAATGGCGTCGTACAATATCTCGGCTTCGGATGTAAGTAATGCATTGCGCACTCACAACTTTCAAAAATCTGCGGGCCAGGTTAAAGAAGTTGCACGAGAATTTAACATCACCACTCAGGCCAAATTAAAAACACCTGGAGAATTTAGAAAGGTTGTCGTGGGCAAACACGAGGATCGTTTGATTCGAATATCGGATATCGGGGTGGTCAACATAGAACCCAAAGAAGAGCAAATGTCCATTTATCACAACAGTGAACCTGCTGTGTCGCTGACCATTCGCGCCCAATCCAACGCCAATCCTGTAGAAATTTCAAAAGAAGTCCGAAAACGTCTAGAAGAATACAAGCCACGACTGCCTAAAGGCACAGAGATTCATATTGCCATGGATAAGTCTATTTTTATCCAAGACTCTATTAACCAGGTCTATCGATCATTAATCGAAGCCGTTGTTCTGGTTTTGTTGGTGGTCTTTATCTTTTTACGCTCTGCAAAGGCATCTCTGGTGCCGCTGATTACCATTCCCATTGCGTTGATTGGTGCCTTCTTCTTAATGTATTTAATGGGATTTACCATCAACGTGTTGTCCCTTCTGGCCTTGGTTTTGGCCATTGGGTTGGTGGTGGATGACGCCATCATCGTTTTGGAAAACATTTATCGGTATATGGAGCGCGGAAAGAAGGCATTTGATGCGGCGATTTTGGGAACTCGAGAAATTCAGTTTTCCGTGATTGCCATGACCATTACCTTGGCGGCCGTGTACGCACCGATTGCTTTGGCCCCTGGAGTCATTGGTAAAGTGTTCAAGGAATTTGCCCTGACGCTGGCGGGTGCGGTCATTCTGTCTGGATTTACAGCGTTGACCCTGTCACCGGTCATGTGTGCAAAATTGTTGAAAAATCAGACCATGGGTCACCACGGTTCTAGCCATGGTGGTTCTGGGTTTTGGGGATATGTATCCGATGCAATAGAGACAGTATTTCTGAAATGTGATGCAATATATCTGCGTGCTGTAACTGCCTCGTTACGCAAAAAAACTCTGATTTTATTCCTTTCGGCTGGGTTTTCCGTTGCTTCTGGATTGATCGGTTGGCATTACCTGAAAAAAGAACTTTCCCCCGTCATGGACGAGGGATTGATCGCAGGAAGATTTATTCCAGCCCCATCCATGAACTTGACTTATATTAAAAAGCGCG
>VGCF01000001.1 GCA_016870135.1 Alphaproteobacteria bacterium | reverse complement strand
GCACTAGGCGCTTGGCTGATCTTTTTTCGTCATTTTTTCAACAATGGCTTTTGGCACATCGGCATAATGATCAAACTGCATGGAATAAATCGCACGCCCCTGAGACATGGATCGCAAGGTGCTGACATACCCAAACATACATGACAATGGAACCATGGCTGTAATTTGACGGGCATTCATTTGCTGATCCATTCCCATAATTTGACCACGACGACTGTTAATATCTCCGATGATGTCACCCATATAATCTTCTGGCGTAATGACTTCGACCTTCATGATGGGTTCCAATAATTTTGGTCCCGCCTTTGCGATGCCCTCACGAAAAGCTGAACGAGAGGCAATTTCAAAGGCTAGCGTGCTAGAATCCACATCATGATATGATCCGTCCACCAAAGTAGCCTTAAAGTCCACCATGGGGGCACCCGTCAAAACACCCGTTTCTTTGGCCATCACAATGCCCTTTTCCACCGATGGAATATACTCCTTTGGTATGGCACCCCCGAATATTTTGCTTTCAAATACAAATCCAGATCCGGCTTCTAATGGTTGGAACAAAACCTTTATTTTCGCAAATTGACCCGAACCACCCGATTGCTTTTTATGGGTATAATCCACTTCATAAGATTTGCTGATGGTTTCACGATAAGCCACCTGGGGCTCTCCGACGATGGCATCGACTTTAAATTCACGCTTCATACGATCCACAATAATTTCCAAATGCAATTCGCCCATTCCAGAAATGATGGTTTCTCCTGTTTCAGGGTCGGATGCAAAACGCAAGGATGGATCTTCGCCCGACAAGCGTCCCAATGCCGTTCCCATACGCTCTTGATCAGCCTTGGTTTTAGGTTCGATAGAGACGGAGATAACCGGGGCTGGAAACTCCATGCGCTCTAGAATAATGGGGCGCGCGGGATCACACAACGTATCCCCAGTGCGCGTATCTTTTAAGCCGGCCAACGCGACAATGCCCCCACAGCCCTCTTCTTTCAGATCTTCTCTTGAATTGGCGTGCATTTGCAGCATACGACCAATGCGCTCTTTTTTACCCGTATTGGGGTTTAAAACCTGCATACCCGCCGTCATTTTCCCAGAGTAAATTCTGAAAAAGGTCAACGTTCCAACATAGGGATCGTTGGCAATTTTAAAGGCCAGACCTGAAAAAGGTGCGCTCTCGCTGGCATCGCGATGCTCGACTGCTTCATTATCGGGGTTTTCACCTTCCACCGATGGCACATCCACTGGTGAGGGTAAATAATCCAATACGGCATCAAGCAGGGTTTGCACACCTTTGTTTTTAAAGGCAGAGCCACAAATCACTGGCACAAAGGAAAAACTCAACGTTCCTTTGCGCAGACAAAACTTTATATCTTCCACTGACAAATCGCCGCTATCTAAGTATTTATTCATGATGTCTTCGTCTTGATCAGCCACCATTTCCAACAAATCTTTTCTGTACTTTTTCGCCATGTCCATCATATCGTCAGGAATGGCCTCATAGGTAAACTTGGCACCCAATTGTTCCTCGTGCCAGATCACTGCCTGCATGGTCACCAGGTCCACAATCCCCGTAAAGCTAGACTCGCATCCAATGGGCAGTTGCACCACCGCAGGTGTGCTGCCCAAACGATCCGTGATCATGTCCACACAGCGAAAAAAGTTAGCGCCCATACGATCCATTTTATTGACAAAGCAAATGCGGGGAACTTTGTATTTATTGGCCTGACGCCATACAGTTTCTGATTGAGGTTCCACACCGGCCACACCATCAAAAACAGCCACAGCACCATCCAAAACACGCAACGAACGCTCTACCTCGATGGTAAAGTCCACGTGTCCGGGGGTGTCAATGATATTGATGCGATGTTCTTTCCAAAAACAAGTGGTCGCAGCCGAAGTAATGGTGATGCCGCGCTCTTGCTCTTGCTCCATCCAATCCATCGTGGCTGTACCCTCGTGGACCTCTCCGATTTTGTGTGTCCGACCAGTATAATACAGAATGCGCTCTGTGGTTGTGGTTTTTCCGGCGTCAATATGGGCCATAATGCCGATATTTCGGTAATGTTGCAGAGATACAGATAGGGAAGACACGGTGGTTCCTTGTACGATAAATAGAGTCTTTTCACCTTACAGCGTAGCGTATTTCCGGGGTTTTGTCCACGGGGTTTTCCCACCAAATCCTTCAGGATTCGATTGGGTTCTGTTGGCGATCTGCCCATGTCCCCTGTTGGCGATCTGCTTACGTACTTTTGCGAAGAAAAAGGGGGTATCTCCCCCCATTTCATCCCTTCCTTTGTCATACCGTGGATCATTCGTCCACCGACTCGTCCCGTGTTAAACTTTTGTGTTTCCGGACGCATAACCAAGAGTCCTCAAACTCACTGTTGTCTTTTGATCCTTCTAAATCAATGCCAAATCCACAGGCATCATGACATACTGGCATATGGTATGCGCACCATTTTTATGACCTTGGGGCAAACCATGCTATTATCCAAAAAAAGCTCTGTATCTTATGCCCTTTGATTCGAACCAGTGGTGGGATGAGCGCGGCCCCTTTCGATTGCTGCACGAATGTTTGCCCTTGCGTATTGCTCTGATTTTGAACACGCTGAGTCAGGATCATCAGGGCACAGAACGCCCATTAAGGGGTTGCCGCGTGGTGGATGTGGGGTGTGGGGCAGGATTAACCAGCGAACCTCTGGCCCGTTTGGGCGCCCATGTTGTGGGCATTGATCCTGAACCCCAAGCCATTAGGTGTGCCATCAATCATCTCAACCAATGCCAAGATGTCAGTCTGGATGTGTCTTATGTTTGTCAAGATCCATTCACATGGCTGTGCCCAAACCCAGTGGATCTGATTGTGGTTTTCGAGGTTTTGGAACATGTGGAAAAACCATTCCAATTGTTGGAAAAAATGTTGTCGTGGCTGCGCCCAGGGGGGATAATCATCGGTTCCACCATCAATCGTACCAAGGCGTCCTCTGTTTTCGCCATTGATTGGGCTGAAAACATTTTGGGACTGGTTCCGCCTGGAACGCACCGTTCTGACCTGTTTTTAACACCAGAGGAAATCACCGCTGAACTCGCGCAACAAGGCTGTGATCGCATACATAGTCAAGGATATATATATATCCCCATGATTGGGTGGCGATACAGCGCTTTTTCTGGTATCAATTACTTTTTTTCTGCCCGTAAACCCCCACTGTGTCATCCATGATCAAATCTTTTTCCGTGGCCTATGGCCTGATTTGGGCATTCATTTTGTCTGGATGTTCCCCTTTGTTGAGCCCAAAAATCACCCATCAATTATCCCATGTGTGTATTGAATCCATGGATGGCCGCATGGGTCAATTGTTACGCCATCGACTGAAAAACACCATTCACCCCACCACACCCCTGTATACCTTGACCATTGCATTAGGGGAGCAAACCCGATCGCTGGTTTTAAATCGACAAGGGCAAAGTGCCATCAACCATTACATTCTGAAGGCCGACTATACGCTGCGCCGACGCCACGATGAATGCGTCCTTGGAAAGGGAAAAATTCGTGTTTATGGAGTAAAGCCCATGACCGTGTCCTATTATTCCCAAACGGTGATGGATCAAGCCACCCAGGCCCGTGCATGCGAATCGTTGGCAGAAAAGATCATTCACGCCATCGCCATGGATTTGAATAGAGCACCTGCGTGTGGTTGTCCTGTATTAAAACCCGCCCCCCATCACGAAAGTTACAGCACCCCCATACCTCTATCAGACATTCGGGCAGGGCGTGAATAAAGACGCCCTGGGAGGGCAGCATGCAGACCTGGGTATAGAAGAGGGGTGGGGGCTTACCTTTGGTCCATAGGATAGGGATAATAAGGAAATGCACACAACAAGACACCCCATGACTCTGTCCAGTTCCGCAAAAAAAGCTTATGTCTGTCAACAATGTGGTTCGGTTACACCAAAGTGGAAAGGCAAATGTGATGAATGTCACCAATGGGATACTTTGGTCGCCGAAACCGTCAGCGTATCACTGCCCACCGATACTATTCATGCCTTTGAAACATTATCCCAAGCCGATGAACATCAGTTCCCCAGATTGTCCACAGGAATGGCAGAATTTGATCGGGTTTGTGGTGGAGGCATTGTAGCAGGATCGGTTTCCTTGGTGGCAGGAGATCCAGGCATTGGAAAATCCACTTTATTGTTACAATTGGCAGGTATGATGGCTCCAAAAACGGCCGTGGTGTATGTATCCGGTGAAGAATCTTCGGCCCAAATTCGACTGCGAGCCAAGCGTTTAGGTCTGCAAGATGCCAACGTGCACATCATCAGCACCAATCAATTGGATACTGTTTTACCCATGATACCAAAGGTTTTGATCCCAGGTGTATTGCGCGGTTTTATCATTATTGACTCGATTCAAACCATGATGTTGAAATCCGCTGGTGCCACGCCAGGCACATTAGGACAAATCAGGGAATGTATTAATACGCTGATTACACTGGCCAAATCCACAGGTCTGGCCATTATGGTGGTGGGTCATATTACCAAGGATGGTATGATTGCCGGACCAAAGGTTTTAGAGCATATGGTGGATACGGTGCTGTATTTCGAGGGAGACAACAATCGACCTTATCGCTTGTTACGCACCATAAAAAATCGTTTTGGGGCCACCCACGAGGTCGGTGTTTTTGATATGGTCAGCGGTGGATTGCGCGAAGTCACCAATCCATCAGCCCTGTTTATCAGTCCTCGACAACAAGAAATCCCAGGATCCTGTATTTTTGCCGGTATGGAGGGCACACGTCCTTTGCTGGTGGAATGTCAA
Source organism: Alphaproteobacteria bacterium (assembly GCA_016870135.1). GTDB lineage: Bacteria > Pseudomonadota > Alphaproteobacteria > Holosporales > Holosporaceae. Next base: position 74,232 of record VGCF01000001.1, on the reverse strand, counting down.
GCCTTGTCCACACCATCGTTTTTAGCCAGCCCCAGGCGATCAGTGGTGGGGTGGGACAGCAACCGATTGTCCATGATCTTGGCGGTATTAGAAGCGCGGTGTCAGCTGTGTTTTTCTAAAAAAGACGTATTTTTGACCGTTCTGGGAGGCATTCGCATCACAGAGCCTGCAGCCGATTTATGCGTGGCCTTGGCCTTATTGTCGTGCTTGAAAAAACGCCCTTTGCCCAAACGGGCCATTGCCTTTGGTGAAATTGGTTTAACGGGTGAAATTTATCCCACAGCTTTTGGAGAGCACCGTCTGCGAGAAGCCGAGCAATTGGGTTTCTCTCATGTTTTTATGCCCGACAGCACTTTATCCACCCACAGCATGACGTTGTCGTCGTTAAATCATGTCAAAGATCTTGATCTTTGGTTCCGCTCATGATCTGCTAATAGGGTCTTTTTCACAGGGAATACAATGGATATGGGATACTCGCAATTTAATACTTTTGATCTGTTGATTCTGGTGACGTTGGGATTTTCTTTGCTGATCGGCTTTGCCAGAGGGTTTGTACGGGAAGTTTTTGGGTTGTGCGCATGGCTGGGGGCAGCGCTGGTGGCAAAGCAAGATTTTCAATGGCCAAAAGACTTTTTTGCCCAGTGGATTGATAACCCGTCTATATTACAGGCGGCAGGCTTTTTTTTGGTTTTTTGCCTAACGTTGGTGGTGTTTTTATTCTTGGCCCAATGGTTGTCTATGGTGGTTCAAAAGAGTTTTGCCAAAACAGTCGATCAATCCTTGGGTCTGGTTTTTGGATTTGTTCGTGGTCTTTCCCTGATTTGTGGGTCTTATGTCGGAGCATTAATTCTATTTCCCTCGGACAAGATTCCCATTATTGTCACTTGCTCGAAAAGCGCAACCTGGTTAAATCATGCGGCCTTTTTTTGCGCCAAGCATTTACCAGAATCGTTAAAAAAGAACGAGTTGTTGATTAAAAACTTGAAAGATCTAGATCTCTCTCCGATCCATTCTAATGCCCTGACCCAATCTCTGTCTGCCCCAAAACCCGAATCCGTGGATTAATGGGCGCCATTGTTCGTCCGGCAGGAGGGGAGGGAAAACCCCTCTGTATGGGTCATCCCTTTATGGAACCTTCAGCCACGCCGTGGAACACTGGTTCTGTGGCGCTGGGTACAGGGGGCAAAGGGCTCTGGGATGATGCTGAAAGGTTTTGGACGTTTTCCAACACATGCAACAGGCGATCACAGGCCTGATCCAAGAAAGCCTTGCTTAACACCAGTCCACTGTGGTGGGGATTCAGCAAAGCTTGAAAATGATCCAAACCACGCAGCGGATGGGCGATTAACAACACCAAATGATTTTTTAATCGATCCATTTGTACCAATAAGGCCTGGCTCTGGGCCGGAACACGTTTGGCTTGCATCTGTAAATCATTCAACCAATCGCCCCACAGCATCACGGCCGTTTTTTTACACAACTGATCCACAATAATGGCGTCTTTTTCCGACAATTGAGAATGAATATGCTCTAATTCATCAATGGCTTTGCGCATCATTTCCCACTTTAATCCCATGGCTTTGTTGGCGTACGGAGTGATACCCAAATGGGCATCGGAAAAAATGGTTTCTATTTTTTCATGCATGGATTGATTTAACGTGTGCAACAATTGACCATGATGCAACAGTGCGGGCAAATAGTTTTGCAAAGAACCCCAATCTTGACGCAATACTTTCATACGATCGTTCAGTTTTTTACGCGTTATGATGTGCGGAATGCCCACAAATGATTTCAATATGGCTTCATATCGTCCATTCAACTCGTCCACCATCTTTAATAATGCTGCTTCAATGCCATAATTGTCTTTGTCAGTACCGTCGTTGGACTGGATGATCATCTCTTGCAGCGCATTCATTTTTTCAGAACATTCTTTTTGGTGCAAACGGTTTTCTTGCAATAAGGTGCGCAAACTTTTGGGTGAAAATTCTTGCAAATCCAGGTGTATGGGATGGGCCAGTGCTGCGCTTTGGGCCTGTTTACGGGCCAGCTCTAAGCAGTGAAAAATTCCTTTTGCATGATACGATATGCGATTAATGATGATGGATGGAGAAAACAGATATCGCTTTTCAATTTGATGGGCCAAATGCAAGGCCCATTGACGCAATTGGTCATTACTCGTATGAGACAAATCAGCCATAATGGCAGGATTTTGGTCCAAAAAAACATCGACATATTCCGCCAAAACCTGATCACGCACCAGATGCATTTTTAAAGGTATGCGCTGTTTTCCTGGGGAAAAACCTGGTGAACATTGCGCTGTGGTGAAAACCGTGGACATCATCCATACCATCAATATGGTTTTTTTATAACCCATCGTCACTTTTTTTACTGATCTATACCATTAACCTTAGGACCATTATTCTAAAAAAATCCTCTATAAATCAATGGTTTTTGATCAATAATTCGATCAACCCACCCACTGTTCCCCAAAAGCCACGTTTTTATCGTTTGCCCATCATCCTGTCTGGCTGGTGATGGGGCTATACGACGACCCCTTTTAAACTGTTGTGGGATGACGATTGAATTTGAATATTCAATATATCACCCACTGCGCAAAATGGATGGGTAAAATGCACACTATGCATATATTCACTGCGCCCCATACACCCATGATCCTCGTCCGCGCGTTCCACCAGCACAGGAATCACTTGATCTTGAAAAGTTTGGTTAAAGGCCAATCGATGACCATCCAAAACCCCATTCAGGTGCTGCAGACGCTGACTTTTTATCTGTTCATCCAATTGTTTGACCATGGCTGCAGGGGTACCGGGCCGAGGACTGTACATAAAGGAAAAGGCTTGGGCAAAATGAACCTGATCAATCAAACGACATGTGTCTTGAAAATCGTCGTCACTTTCCCCAGGATACCCTACAATAAAATCTGATGAAAACGCCATTTTTGGATTGTACTGGAGGAATTTTTCAATGATGTTCAGATAAAATTCACGGGTATATTGTCGATTCATGCGCGCCAACACCCGGTTAGAACCAGATTGTACGGGCAAATGTAAAAAAGGCATCAAAATTTTGATGTCTCTGTGGGCACATAACAAATCATCATCCACATCCCTTGGGTGCGATGTGGTGTATCGCAAACGCGTCAACCCAGGACATTCCGCCAACGCCATAATCAATCGCCCCAAGGATGTTTCTTTACCACCCGCATCCAATCCATGATAGGCATTGACGTTTTGCCCCAACAGCGTAATTTCTTTGGCCCCCAAATCCACCAAATGTTTGGCTTCTTGCAATACGTCCGACAAGGGCCGGGAATATTCCGGACCTCGGGTATAGGGCACCACACAATATTTACAAAACTTGTTACAGCCCTCTTGGATGGACAAAAAGGCTTGCGGCCCCTTTAATCCTCGCTCTTGGGGCAATTCATCAAATTTTTCCATTTTTGGAAAACCCAAGGATATTTTGGGTTGATTGGGCTGAGCCCACAAAATGCGCATCACCGTTTCAGGCAAGGTATGGTATGTCTGAGGCCCCACCACCACATCCACATACGGGGCACGCTTTAAAATATCGGCTCCCAGTGCTTGACCCACACATCCGGCCACAATAATGATGGTGGATTGTCCCGCGTCTTTACGCTTGTTTTTAACAATACGAAAGCGACCTAATTCAGAAAACAGTTTGTCCTCTGCTTTGGCGCGGATATGACAGGTGTTCACGATGATTAAATCGGCCGTATCCACCATATCGGTGGCTTGAAACCCCAGGGGAACCAACGCTTCTTCCATGCGTTCAGAATCATAAACGTTCATTTGACACCCATAAGTCTTGATGAACAGACGTTTAGTGGGGGTGTATTCTGGGGGAAGGGTGGCAAAGCGTTCTGCAGCATCCAGAGGCTGGATGGTCTGGGCAAGGCTGGAAAAAGTGCTCATAGGTTTGCCAGGTGGAATTTTTATGATCATAAAATAAAAGCATTGATGTATCAAGGTCAAAGGCAAAAAAGTACCCTGTATTTCGATAAAAAATGGTATAAACTGGTGATATGGTTATCCCATGGGTACAGTTTTTTGATGGGCAATTTATTGGCATATCCAGACACCCCGTTACCCTTAACCATTACTCAAATTTCAGGGTATTTGAAACAACACATCGAAAAAGGGTTTTCTTCGGTCTGTGTACAAGGCGAGATTTCCGGCTGTAAACAGCATACGTCTGGACATACTTATTTTGCCCTAAAAGACGACCAGTGCGTGATAGATGCCATTTGTTGGCGTGGAACCAAACTGCAAACTCCTCTGCACGATGGGGTTTTGGTGATTTGCAGGGGGCGTATTACAACCTATGGTGCGCGATCCAAATACCAATTCATCATTGAAAGTGCAGAGCCAGCGGGCCAGGGGGCGTTGTTGTATTTGATCGAACAATTAAAGGCCAAACTGACCAAAGAGGGCTTATTTGAACGAGAGCGAAAAAAGCCATTACCTCGATTTCCTGGGTGCATTGGCCTGATTACATCGCCTACGGGTGCGGTGATTCAAGATATGTTGGTGCGTTTTTCTGACCGTTTACCCTGCCGATTGTTGCTGTACCCTGTGGCGGTGCAGGGCGGCAATGCTGTGCCTGATATTTTAAGGGCTTTGACCTTCTTTCACCAACACCATGTACGTCCTGATGTGCTGATCATTGCGCGCGGCGGCGGGAGCATCGAGGACTTGTGGGCTTTTCATGATGAGTCGATTGTCAGAGCTGTGGCATCGAGCACCATTCCTATTATTTCCGCCATTGGTCATGAAACGGACACGACTCTGATGGATTATGCTGCCGATTGTCGGGCTCCGACCCCCACGGCGGCGGCCGAAATGGTGTTGCCGCTGATTACCGATGTACAAGACCACATCCACAGCTGTATCACGTTACTGCGTCGTGCCTTGTATCATGAATACAGTTTAGGGAGAACCCGACTAGACCACGTCATGAATGGTTTTTACGCGCTGAAATCCATGACGTTGCCGCTTGAACAACGATTGGATCTGGCTTTTGATGCGTTGGTCAAGCGCATTTCCCTTTTTATGACTGAAAAAACATACCGGTGGACATTGATCGGGCAAAAACTAGGGCAAGGCCCCATCAGAGATATTGTCAACCACCAGAACCACGTCATGCATCTTGGTCAACATTTAACGCGATTAATGGTCGAGAAAATAGGTGCCTTTGAATCCCTGTTAGAGAATTATGATCGATTGTTGGCCCAATTATCGTACCAAAAAACCTTGGAACGCGGGTTTTCATTGGTCTTATCTGGGGATAAAAAACTGTGTTCTTCCAGCGGCATGGCACTGAAAACAGAGGAGCTGTCCATCCAGTTTCATGACGGCAGCGTGCCTGTTTTTGTTAACAAAAATCTTGCTTAACCCAAGAGCGTGTGCAAAAATTTGGCGATTTTTATGCAATGGTGTATGATAAGTTAAATAGATAATGATAGAGTCCATGGCTACTGATCCTTTGTCGATCCCTGAACGATCTCTTTCTTCATTTGATTGGCCGTCTTTGCATGCCCGCACCAGACTGCATTTTCAAGAGCACGAGTGTGTTCAAGATATGGTTTTTTTTGATACAGCCGATCAGGTGATTTCGGCATTAAAAGAATTGTACCAACGTCAAGTCACCCAAGCACGCCAAACCATATTTTCGGATCAACGTTCTGCAGGCGCGCGCCATTATCCCTATTTGGGTATTTATGTTCCTGTATGCGATTCGACATTGCTGCAATCGTATGGCCTATTTAGTCATCCTGGATTTTATGGTACCACCATTACTCAGCCGGTTCTGTACGAGGGATACTTGCACCAACAAATTACACTGTTGATGCAATCCCACGAGATCTTGGTGGGGGTGGGGAAGAGCCCACGCCATATTCCGGTCGCTTTTTTGCCCAGTATACCATTAGAGGTTATGAGTTCTGCCGAGATCGTGGCAAAGACGCCCGTCCAGGGTACAGGGCCCAATGCCACCAGTATGCGCGTGCACCTGCCGTCCCTATACGGTCTGCAAGATTGCGAAGACGAGGCCAAAGATTGGGATGCATTACCCACCAAACCCTTGGGATTGTTTTCTGCGCCACGCATTGATTATTCTCTGGCTCGATTACAGCATTATTGCGGAACGTCGGCGGATCAGTTTCAAAATTTCATCCTATTGACTAACTATTCCCATTACGTCGATTCTTTTTTGGCCTATGCCCAGGAACAAGAACGGTTAAAACAGGGGTATGTCTCTTGGTCAGGACCTATGGGGCGGTGGCATCGCCTAGACCAGGGTATTCCGGAAGAATATGTGGATGAGGGCAGGGCCTTTCAAATGCCCGCCTATCACTTACAAAAAGCTGACCGACAAGGCATTACTCTGATTAATATTGGCGTAGGACCAAGCAACATGAAAACCATCACCGATCATTTGTCGGTGCTGCGGTCTCATTGCTGGATTATGTTGGGTCATTGTGGTGGCCTGCACCATACCCAGCGGTTAGGGGATTTCGTGATTGCGAACGCCTATATGCGCGAAGATCGGGTGTTGGACGAAGAGCTGCCTCTGAATATCCCCATTCCTCCTGTATCCGATGTGCAGCAGGCCCTGCATCAAGCGGGGACTCGGTTTTTTCCCGATCCGGATCAACTGTATCGCTCGTTGCGTTCCGGAACGGTTTTAACCACAGCCAATCGTAATTGGGAGCTGCGCACCACCTCCTTTTCCCCCCTGATTCATCGATCCAGAGCCATTGCCATTGATATGGAATCGGCCACATTGGCAGCCAACGCTTTTCGATTTTCCATTCCTTATGGAGCATTGTTGTGCGTATCGGATCGACCACTGCATGGAGATTTGAAAATGCCGCAATCGGCTCAGAATTTTTACAAGGATCGGGTACGCGAGCATATGCTGATGGGTATTACAGCCATGGAAATTTTGTCAACGTATTGCCCTTTGGCGTTGCATTCTCGTAAATTGCGCGGATTTCAAGCGGCCCCGTTTCGATAAAGACCCAAAGCCCAAAGGGCTGTACCAACAGATCAAACACAGGGGGCAGGAAGGCCTTATACCCCACGGATTTGGCGGAGGATAAGTTAATGCACGGGGTATAGTTGGCCGTCGCCTATGAAGCAGACAAGCTTTCAGATCATGTGTGTGCCCCCACCAGCATTGTCCCCCCAACTAGACCCCAAAGACCCAAAGCCCAAAGGCTGTACCAACAGATCAAACACAGGGGGCAGGGGGGGAGGCTGGAAAGCCCCGAGACTATACCCCCAACAGGGTATCCTTGGGTTTATCGTGGGGTGTAACACGAATCAATGTAATTTGATGGTTGTGTTTACGTAAAATCTTTAAGGTAAACCCTTGCAGGGTTAAAACAGAGCCCACATCAGGAATGGATCGTGTTTCATTCAAAATTAATCCTGCCAATGTGGATGCCTCGCTGTTATCCAGCGACCAGTCATACTGTCTCTGTAAATCGCGCAGTGTCACTGATCCTTGAATGATATAATCTCCGTTGGTGGTCATACGCACGCCAGGCAAGGCCGCATCATGTTCATCCGTAATTTCACCCACAATTTCTTCTAAAATATCCTCCAGTGTCACCATTCCCAGTAAGGACCCATACTCATCCACCACAAAGGCTTGATGGCTGCTTTTGGCTTTGAACAATTGCAGCTGATCAAACAGGGTGCTGGTATCGGGGATAAACCATGGCTGGGTCATCATCTCGGAAATCACAACCGCTTGATTCGATTGGTGACTGGCGCGAGCCAAATGCTTGATATTCACCACACCAATAATATTATCAGGGGTGTCTCTCCACAATGGGATGCGGGTATAAGAGACATTGAAGATTTTTCGATACAGCTCGGCCTGGGGCAAATCAATGTTGAACGACAAAATGTTTTTACGATGCACCATTACCTCATCCACTGTAACCAAGGACAAATCCAATACGCTGCGCAACATGGCCCGTTCATGCAGGGCTATTTCCGCCCCAGTATGTAAATCAATGGCGCCACGCAAATCTTCGACTGTGTCTTTTTTTACGGATAAATTGACTCCTAAAAATCGTATAATGTTGTGGGCAAAGGCATCCATGAACCGGGTAACGGGCCTTAAAATCGTGCGTAAAAACTGAATGAATCCTGCCAGAAATAATCCAACTTGTTCTGGAAAATAATAGGCATACACTTTTGGCAATACCTCTAAACACAATGTCATCGCCGCCCCCATGACCAACGAGGCCACAAACACCCCCCATTCGCTGAGAACAGAGCTCATCATCTGAGAGGTCAGAGCGGCCATACCTGAAAAAAGACAGGTATGGGTTAAAATAATGGTACTGATCAAGGTATGCATGTTTTCTTGCAACGATAACAACAGCACTGCTCGTTTTTTGCCCTTTTTTGCCAATTGGTTTAAACGCAGTCGTGATGCCATGGTGACGGCTGTTTCACTGGCCGATAAAATCGCAGACATCACACAAATGGTCACAATGATGCAAATCGAAACAAAAGAGTTCATGGGGCTGGATATACGGGGTACAAATGTTCTTTCAGAGCAATAATGATACGATCGACTGCTTCTTGATAAAACTCGTCATCGCTTTCCACGCAAATATCAGCCATGCCATAAATGGGATAGCGTTCTTTGACCAACGCCTCTAGAACCGCCTCGGTGTTTCCCTCGATCAGTTGGGGGCGCATTTTTCGTTGCACACGATTGGCCAACGTCAAGATATCCGACTTTAACCACACCGTAATGGTTCGATCTTGCAACAGCGTGCGGGTTTTATCATGAATAAACGCACCTTCTCCTGTGGACAATACATGGACGGGCTCTGTATCCAGTAATCGGGCAATAACTTTGTTTTCCGTCGTTTTAAAGGCGGCTTCTCCCCATTGCTCGTAAATATCCGATACGCTGCATCCGCCAGCAGCCTTTTCAACAGCCTGGTCTGAATCGCAAAAAGGTTTACCCAGCTTTCTGGCCAGCCGACTGCCTATTGTGCTTTTTCCAGCGCCCATCATTCCGACAAGAGCAATGGTTTTTGGAATATAAAATGACGTAAAATTATAACTTGTCATTGCTTTTTCTCATTGTTTCCGATACAAAAGATTATACTTCAATTAGGTTACCATGCTCAACAAGATTTTCATATCCCATTGGAAAATTACTCTAATGATTTTCACTGCAGGCGCCATCGCCCTAGCCGTTATTGCAGCAATGTATTGGATGCCCCCCATGGCGCGTTTGGTGGAAATCCCCATTTCTGTGGAACAACTCACCCAAGGGCCAAAGAACAGCACCCCATCCAGTCCTGCCAAACCCCTTGCCTTTCACACCAAAAAAGGGCCATCCTCCCAACAGCCCTAATCCGGATGGTTTACCCAGCGTTTTACCCAGACAGAGCGCGGCCAACCGTACAAATCAAGAGATTGACTGCGCAGCCAAAACAAATTTTCCTTTATAGATATTTTATTTTTATTGACAAATCGCAAATTTTGAATCATATTAAAATATCATTTTAAAATATAAAAAGGCTGTTCATACTGTGCTTATGATCTCTGGACCAGAAGGTTCCCTAGAAGCGTCTTACCACTGTTCACCCATGGACCCCAAAGCACCTATGGTTATCTTGATGGCTCCCCATCCTGAACAAGAAGGCACCATGGAGCATGCTGTCATGCAGGCCCTGTTTCGCGTTTTTGCCCGCTTGGATTTCAATATTTTACGCTTTAATTATCGCGGTTCAGGAAAATCCCAGGGAACCTTTACCAATGGGGAAGGCGAAGTATCCGATGCGGCCGCCTGTTTGGATTGGATGCAAAACAAAAACCCCAATCCTGCCCAATGTTGGGTAGCCGGATTTTCTTTTGGGGCCTATATTGCCCTGCAATTGTTGATGCGTCGTCCTGAATGCCACAGTTTTGTGGCCATCAGTCCGCTGGCCAATATGTATGACTTTAACTTTTTGGCACCATGTCCTGCTCCTGGATTGGTGATTCATGGGGATATGGACGAGATCACACCCAAAGAGTCCGTCATTCGATTGACCCACCAATTATCCATGCAAAAAAGAGGCCACAAAATTGCTCTTCATCTGATTCCTGGTGCCGATCATGCCTTTGCCAACCACCTGAAAAGTGTAGAAAACACTATTCAAGAATACGTTCTGAATAAATTGTCGCCTGCATTATATCCGGAAAAAGCATCCCCACGGATACAGACGGCCTTGGCTGGTTAATGCCCGCCATCGCAGCAGAGATCGAACATGGATGTGAAAACAGCAGAATCATGGGTCTAGAAAACATCCGTCTTTTTGAATAAAACTATCCATATCTCCCATGTCTTTTTGAACAAGGTGGGTGATGGTGTGATCGGGATTAGAACGGTTCTGACAACAATCACCCCCCCTAGATACATATGTACACATGTGAATAGACCCTAAGCCCTTGTTGTGGGTAGAGTTGTGACAATGGTGTGACCAAGTATAGACAAAGATCAGAGAACATAGAGACAGACATCCAATAGAGATGAGAGGAAAAGAGGTGGGAAAAAGAGAGTTGGGACAAAAGACAGTCCTACACCATTGACTGGGCCAAGGGTGAAAAACATGGCCGAACACCATGGATAGACTTTACAGCAAGGTTTACAACAAGGGGGCCAAAAATGTCTGTAAATGCGAGCGCAGCGATGGCGTTAAACGATAGGTGTTAGGCAATAATATGCGCACAAGAAGGTTTTCCCCCGGAGAGAGAATGGTGACACATACCGTTATACGGGTGGTTCCAGACGGTGCTTGGCTTAACAATCCACACACAAAGGATACTTGGTCCTCTGGCAGATTCAACACCACAGAATTTTCCCGCGTATAGACATCAATGGGGTATACCTCTGTGGCCGACAAGCGGATGTTTTCCGCCGCCACCCGCCCCGAAACCTTTAAAGCTACAGCAGCGCCAGGAACCAACATGCCCCTGTGTTGGGCCAATAGTTCGGAAAACAGGGTCACCTCGTAACCGCCCGTGGGGTCTGACAACTGCAAAAAGGCATACTTTTTACCCGTTTTACTGATTTTTTCCGTCATTTCCAAAACCATGCCCATCATGGGAAAGGTTTTTTGTTCAGTGACCATTTCTTGGGTGATGCATTCGGATAAAACAAACTTTTCTGCAGGATATCCTTCCAGCGGGTGCGCCGTCAGGTAAAAACCGATGGCTTGGCGCTCGTAATCCAACGCTTCGTACATGGACCAGGGCATGGCCTCTTTGAATACACATTTGTTTTCCATGGGAAACAACAGACTGCCCGTTTCTGATGGCCCGCTCCCACGCAACAAGAGCTCTGTACTGGCCCACAATGCGGCCCTTTGCCCGGGATGAACCCCATCAAATGCTCCTGCCGCAATCAAGCTTTCTAGATTCTTTTTATTCAATCCCAAAGGTCCAATGCGCTGTATACAATCGGAAACCGATTGAAAAGGTCCATTTTGTATGCGATTTTCCACTAATTTCTCCATCACGGCCGTACCCACACCTTTTAACGCCGCCAGGCCGTAACGAATACACTCGCCTTGTTCGATGGAAAACAACGCGTCGGATGCATTAATATCTGGGGGCAGGATCTCTATACCCATACGCCGTGATTCCCGCACAAACAAACGCAATTTATCCACATTGTGGGCATCGTGAATCATCAACGCCGTCATAAATTCTACGGGATAGTTGGCCTTTAAATAGGCCGTTTGATAGGAAATTAACGCATACGGTGTGGCGTGCGCCTTTGGAAAGGCATAGCTGGCAAATTTGGCAATATGGTCAAACAGTGTGGTGGCACGCGTGCGATCTCCTCCATAGGTTTTAACCACCCCATCGACAAACGTTTTTCGTTGCGCATCCATTTCCGATTTGATTTTTTTACCCATGGCACGACGCAATAAATCGGCACCACCAAGACTGTAACCCGCCAATGTACGGGCAATTTGCAATACTTGCTCTTGATAAACCATAACCCCAAAGGTTTCTTTTAAAATGTCTTCCAGACACGCATAAGGATAAGATACAATCTCTTTGCCGTGGCGACAGGCCAAGTAACGGGGGATGTCATCCATGGGGCCAGGACGATACAAGGCAACCAGAGCAATGATTTCGTTAAAATGTTCCGGTTGCAATTGGCGCAATACATCGCTCATGCCCGCACTTTCCAACTGGAACAGTCCCACAGTTTCTGCTCTAGCCAACAATTGAAAGGTCGCCGAGTCATCCAAGGCAATGGCCGTCAGCACCACTTCAACCTGACGTTGTCGTAACAATTGAACGGTTGTTTGCAACACAGTCAGGGTTTTTAGACCTAAAAAATCGAATTTAACCAATCCTGCGCTTTCCACATATTTCATGGAAAATTCTGTGGCGGGCAGGGCAGAGCCCTCGTCTTGATACAACGGCACCACATCGGTTAATGGCTCTTTGCTGATGATCACACCGGCTGCATGGGTAGACGCGTGACGATACAGACCCTCTAGCTTTAATCCGATATCCAGTAATTTTTTAACCTGGTCGTCCTCTGCTGCCATGGTTTCTAGTTGAGGTTCCAACTTTATGGCCTCTTTTAAACTGACGGGGGCCGCAGGATTATGGGGAATTAATTTACAAATTTTATCCACTTGGCCATAGGGCATTTGCAACACACGACCCACATCGCGCAATACGGCACGGGATTGTAAGGTCCCAAACGTAATGATATGGGCCACGTGGGCCGCACCATATTTATCGCGGACATAGGCGATGACTTCGTCCCTGCGTTCTTGACAAAAATCCACATCAAAGTCCGGCATGCTGACGCGATCAGGATTCAAAAATCGTTCGAAAAACAATTCGAATCGAATGGGGTCAACGTCTGTAATGAATAATGACCACGCCACCAAAGAACTGGCCCCAGATCCACGACCTGGCCCCACTGGAATACCGTTGTTTTTTGCCCATTGAATAAAGTCTGAAACGATTAAAAAGTACCCTGAAAATCCCATGCGTACAATCATGTCGCATTCGTAATCCAGACGGTTTTGGTATACACGACGCACGGCATCATGGTCAGATACTGGGTGCAGGGGATAGACCTCGTTTTGCAGCCGTTGATTCAGCCCCCCTTGGGCTTGATGAGATAATTCTTTGGGCTCTGGTTGTCCACAAGGAAAAGAAGGCAGAGCAGGGGGCTGGGCACGCAGTAAAAAAGAACAGCCGTTGCACAGATGATGGGTATTCGTTATGGCTTCTGGCACATCGGCAAAGAGTAGCACCATTTCATCAGGACTACGAAAAAAGCAATAGGGACTGACTCGCGGCCTGTCTTCTTCGTAAATATATCGCCCCAATGCCACACAGCGCAGCGCGTCATGGGCTTCGTGGTCGTCTGGATTTAAAAACATGGCCTGATTGGTGGCAATCAAGGGCAATCCAAAATCAAACGCCCATTGTATCAGTTGCTGTTCCCCATCCAGGCGTTTATCCGACAGTTCAGGATCAATGCACCCCTCTTCGGGCAGGGCTTCCTCTCGCTGTAATTCGATATACAAGCGCTGATCAAACTGTTGGGCCAGATCGTGCAGAATGGTTTTGGCCGTATCTACACAATCACGTTCCAGATGCTGGGTAATGGCACCACGTATTCCCCCTGTCAACACCAAGATATTGTCCCCAAACTGTTTTAATTGATCCCACGTCACCGATCCACGCCATGCGGTCTTTTGACCCACAGTGGATGCGCTGACCAGACGGCACAAATTTTGATAACCCTGGTGATTTTGTGCAAAAACAACCAGAGGATAAGGGGTAAGGCTGGATGGGTGAATCCATGATAATTGTGTTCCGATGATGGGGTGAATGCCCTTTTTCTGACATGCCAGTGAAAATTCCAAGGCACCAAATAAATGACCCGTGTCCGCAATGCCCAGCGCCATCATGTTGTGCTCTGATGCGCGTTCAATCAATGTTTTGGTGGGGATGGCCCCTTCTAACAAGGAATACGGGGTGTGATTACGCAAAGCATAATAGGAGCAGGTCATCGTGAGCAAAACATGACAGAACAGTGCCAGTTTAACACGATCCTGGTGCCAGGCTCAAAACTTCTTTCCCTGCCAGCAAATCCCCGTTATTGTCCTTGTTGCCCCAGCAATGGGGGTGGTATTGCTGGTTCTTTTCAGGTATTATGGGTCACAAATCTGGTATAACACTGTAAAGCAATTATGGCAAAAAGCACAAAAAAAACCTTAATTCGTTTGGTCAGCACAGAGGGTTCTGGCACATTTTATGTCGCACGGACAAAGGGAAAAACAAATTTAATGTTGCGTAAGTACGATAAAAAACTTCGCCGTCATGTGATGTTTAAAGAAGCCAAAATGAAATAATCAAAATCAAAGCAATGGGATTGGCCAGAAGAAGAAAACATCCTGATGGCAGAAACAAACTGGGCCGACCTGTTGCATCGAGAGAAAACGTGCATCGTCAGCACAGTGGCGTGGTAAAAATCTGTGAATAAACCTGAATTTGTTTTTTCCTGCGCCATTTGCCCACAACGCCATGGGTCTGGTGAAAAAAATAAATCACCGCCATCAATCAACCCGTACGAAATTAAACCGTATGGGGCCATTATACCATTGTCCCAACCATTCATCGTCCTGTTGCGATGATTTCGCCCCAGCGTACAATTTCCCATTGTAATGCGATACCACTTTGATCAAACACCGCTTGCTTGGCTTGTTCCGCCAGCGTTTCCAGGTCGTGTGCTGTGGCATGTCCTTGATTGATCAAAAAGTTGCAATGTTTTTCTGAAAACATGGCTTGTCCCAATTTTTTTCCACGAAACCCTGCCTGGTCAATATATTTCCATGCTGGGCCTTGTTGGGGGTTTGCAAAGGTGCTGCCCCCTGTTTTGACCATGGTTGGTTGGGTTTTTTCTCTTTGCAGATGCATATCCGCCATGGTCAAAGCAATATCTTCGGGATTACTGGGGGTGCACATCAATCGTGCGCCCAGAAAAATCCAACCCAATGGCAACCCGCAAGATCGATATCCGTAATTTAATTCTTGGGGTAAAAGGATGTGGATTTTTCCAAAAGGATCCATAACGTTTGCATGCACCAAGCGATCAGCAAAATCCGTTCCATAGCAACTGGCATTCATGGACAAACCCCCACCAATGGTGCCGGGAATCGTGGTCATAAATTCCAGACCAGACAACCCCAGTTTTTGGCACTGATCGGCCACATAACGATCCAACAGACCCGCCCCCACATCCACATGGTGCTCGCTGGCCTGAAAAGTCCGAAATCCTTTGCCTATTTTAATCACCCATCCCGCTACACCACCATCGCGGACCAAAATATTGGATCCTGCACCCAAAATCAAAGGATTTTCTTGGGGAAATTTCTGTAAAAATGCCGATAAATCTTCAGCATCTTTGGGATGAAACATACACGATGCCTCGCCGCCCACGCGCAACCATGTCATCTTAGACAAGGGAACATTGTGCTCTATTCGTCCGGAAATCGTGGCACTGTTGAGGGGCATCATCGGGGCTGCGGATTCAACGTTTTCTCTATCCAGTGTAGCCGATTCCTCCATACAACAAAACGGATTTTTTTACCTTGCTTGATACAGCAGGGCTTTTCAAAACGGTGGGATAATCCTATACTTTGCAACAAGTCTCTTTGTAAAAATGGGGTATTTTATGTCTGAAACACCTGCCATCAATCCAATCATCACCATGCAACGTTTGGCTCGGTTGCACTTAACCCCAGAAGAATCCATATCCTTGGGCCAGGATTTGGCGAAAGTTCTGTCTTGGGTTGGACAATTAGAAGGCGTTTGTGTACGTGGCATGCCAGAATCACAGCAACCAGCCATGGCGCTGCGCCAGGATAGCGTAACAGAAGGTGACCAGGTGTCATTGGTGTTGGGGAACGCCCCTTGTCCAAAAGATTCCTTTTTCACTGTTCCAAAGGTTTTAAAATCATGAGCCCCTTACTGAAATTATCTTTGGACCAAGTCTTGATTGGTTTACAGAGCAAAGCATTTTCCGCCACAGAATTAACGCAAAGTTATCTGGATCAAATCCAGCGCACCCGTGGTCATAATGCCTATATTACCGTAACAACAGAACGGGCACTGCAAGACGCCAAACGCAGCGATGCGCGCTGGTCCAACGGTACAGCAGGCCCCCTAGAAGGCATCCCCATTGCGGTAAAAGATGCCTATTGTACTCAAAACATTCTGACCACCGCGGCATCCAAAATGTTGCATAATTTTATCCCCCCCTATGAATCCCACGTGACTCAAAACCTAGCACAGGCTGGGGCGGTTTTATTAGGCAAAACCAATCTGGATGAATTTTGCATGGGATCAACCACCACACCTGTTCATACAGGCCCCACCCTTAATCCATGGGATGTGAGCTGTACAGCTGGTGGGTCTTCAGGCGGTTCAGCTGCAGCCATTGCCAATGGATCGGCATTATTGGCGCTGGGAACCGATACGGGGGGGTCTGTGCGTCAACCCGCAGCATTTTGCGGTGTGGTGGGTGTAAAGCCCAGTTATGGACGGTGTTCCCGTTGGGGGGTTGTGGCATTTGCCTCGTCTTTGGATACCCCTGGACCTTTTGCTCGATCGGTCAAGGATGCAGCCCTGTTACTGAATGTTATGGCGGGATACGATAAAAAGGATGCAACGTCTTTAAATCATCCTGTTCCAGATTTTACTCGAAGGATTGGACAATCGTTGGTGGGCAAAAAAATAGGTATTCCCAAAGAATGGTTCGAGAATGCACAAATGGATCCCGAAATACTAGATTTGTGGAAAAAAGGTCAGGAATTATTTGAAAAAAATGGCTGTGAAATTGTGCATGTGTCCTTGCCGTACAGCAGTTACGCCTTGCCATGTTATTACATTTTGGCCTGTGCAGAGGCCGCATCCAATCTGCAGCGTTACGACGGTGTCAAATACGGTTTTCGTGCAAAAAACATTGAAAATCTAGAGGACATGTATTGTCAAACCAGAGGTCAAGGGTTCGGGCCAGAGGTGAAAAGACGCATTCTCTTGGGTACATATGTGCTTTCTCATGGGTATTACGATGCTTATTACAACAAAGCACAAAAGGTGCGCCATATGATCCAACACGATTTTCGTCAGGTCTTTCAACAGGTAGATGTGTTGTTGCCCCCCACAACCCCCACACCAGCATTTGCCTTGAAGGCATCGGTATCAGACCCCGTGGCCATGTATTGGAATGACGTTTTGACTGTTCCTGTTAATGTGGGCAATGTGTGCGCCATTTCCGTACCTGCTGGCTTGTCGAACACAGGGTTGCCCTTGGGGTTACAGCTGATTGCACCATCGTTGGCCGAAGATCGCTTGTTCCAATTTGGTCACATCATTGAATCCAACACATCCATGCCTGATTTACCCTTTTAACCGGAATAATGCTATGTCATCTGTTTCCCCTATGTCGTCAGCCGGATCTGCAGCCTTTGAAACCGTTATCGGATTAGAGGTCCATGCTCAAATCGTTTCACAGTCCAAACTGTTTTCTGGATCCAGCAGCCAAGCGTTTGGACAAGATCCCAACACCTGTGTGTCCTTTTTAGACGTTGCTATGCCTGGAATGTTGCCCACGCTGAATCAAGAATGTGTGGACCAAGCCATACGGCTGGGGCTGGCCATCAGTGGTACCATATCGTTGGTGTCTGTGCTCGATCGCAAACATTACTTTTACCCTGACAATCCTGCAGGGTATCAGATTTCACAATATCAAAAACCTATTGTTCAAGACGGTACATTACAGATTTTGAGTGGTGAAAAAGCCTGGAAAACCATTCGCATTCAACGCATTCATATCGAACAAGATGCGGGAAAAAGCATGCATGACCAAGACCCCTTGACATCCTATGTGGATTTTAACAGGGCAGGGGTGGGATTAATGGAAATCGTTTCTCATCCTGACCTATCCAGCCCAGAGGAAGTCATTGATTATATCAAACGATTGCGCTGCTTGATGCGCTACCTGGGCGTTTGTCATGGCGATATGGAAAAGGGACAATTGCGCGTGGATGCCAACGTGTCTGTACGCCGACCAGGCGAAGATTTGGGTACGCGCGTAGAATTAAAAAACATGAATTCCCTCAGGTTTCTGCACAGCGCTCTGAACTATGAAATCAATCGTCAGATTGGGGAAATTGAACATGGGGGACGAGTGATACAGGAAACACGCACCTATGATCCCGCATCAGGAAAAACACGCCCCATGCGCACCAAAGAAGTGGCGGATGATTATTTCTATTTTCCAGATCCAGACTTAACGCCCTTAGTCATTGACTCGGATCATGTTCAAACAATCGCATCGACGTTGCCTGAAACACCATGGGCAAAACATGCACGATTTGTTCAGGTCTATGGATTGTCGGAATATGATGCAGACTTGTTAGTAGAAGACATGGACGTTTCATACTTTTTCGAGCAAGTGGTGTCGTTTTTATCCGAACCTGCATGGGCAAAATTAACGGCCAACTGGATTTTAGGTGAATTATTTGCCGCATTAAACCGCACCAATACATCATTTTCTGATGCTCACATTCACCCTGAAAACATGGCTGCCTTGATCCAAGCTGTGGCAAACAAGAAATTATCCAACCTGTTGGCCAAAGAAGTGTTTGGCATCATGTTTGAAACAGGTGAACATCCGGAAAAAATTATGGAACAACGCGGATTGGTCCAAGTATCGAATCAAGAGGATGTTCAGCAGTGGATTTGTACGGTTTTAAACCGAGAAAACGATAACGTGGCGGCCTATTTATCAGGAAAAGATAAATTATTTGCCTTTTTTGTTGGCCAAGTCATGAAGGAATCCAAGGGCAAAGCCAATCCTCAAGCGATACAAGCACTGTTGGCTGAATCTTTGGAAAAACTGCGCCCCTAATCCAAAAAGGATAAGGAACAGGATCAAATGGCACAACATCATGACACGGTGCTTTGTATTCATTGTGGGGCGTCACGTACGCCCTGACCATGCCACAGGGGGTAAAGGTACGCTGTACAGCCTCTGTTAATAGAGGATGTCCTTTGGTCTTTTACCCATTGTTTTGCCCATCCGTCCTCGTCAGATTCAAGTTAATGCTAATACAACAAAATTGGTCCCTTTATTTGAAATGTAAAACAAACCAACAGTATACTCAAATTAAGGCTGAAGTTTTTGATCAACTTCATCCAAATGGCCAGTTTGAATCATATTCCAGGAAAACGTCCAAAGCTGGATTGTACAGTCATCGTCGCTGATGATGTTAAACATGAATGCACACGCCTAATATACAACACTTAATGTAAATTATACTTTGAATGAAATAGCGTTTCAGAATCAGAGTTTTTACACAACGCCCATGGAATCACAACACTATAGGATCAACCCTTTTAAAGCTGTATATGAATATAGCCAACGTTTCAACAGACGAATATATCCAACGTTTCAACAGACGCTTATGGTGGCAGGCCTGGTTCAACATTATTCTGGGGTGATCCCCTTATGGATATTCTATACAAGGACAGATATTCTATGCATGATAAGGCAATACTGGAATAGAATGGATGAATAATATTACTCTTGTGAATGAAACAGGTGTTCCCACTGGCAGTGGTGAAAAAATGGATGTACACGCCAAAGGATTATTGCACCTGGCTTTTTCCATCTTGTTGGTGGATTGCATCAAAAATCCCAAAAAAACCATTTTGCAAAAACGTGCTGGCCACAAATACCACAGTGGTGGATTGTGGAGCAATGCCTGTTGTGGGCACCCTATGCCCCAGGAAAGCATACCTGATGCCGCAAAACGTCGTCTTTTTGAAGAGCTGGGTATTCACCATAATCATCTGACGCCTGTGGCTATGACCATGTATCATTTGAATCTGATCAATGGATTGATCGAACACGAGTACAACCAGGTGTTCATGGCCAAAGTGCCGTTGACATGCGTCCTTACCCCCAATCTAGAAGAATTAGACCACTGGAAATGGATGCCTATTGACGAACTCATAGGGAGTCTTGGTCAGAATCCTGAATGCTATACCCCTTGGTTGCCCTATGTACTACGCGCTGTTCATTGGATGGGATGATAGAGAAGGCGATGATAGAGATGGGATGACTTTCTCTGATTCTGCTGCATCTTACGTATAGAGGGTGGAAACCCATAATCAATAGAGTCTATAACAAGAAATAGGGATCCCTGTCAATATCAATGCCCACACCACGAGGCCAATCTGTGGTATGCAACCATTGCTTTAAAAAGGCATACACGGGCGCTCTGGGTCTCGTTTTCAATAAAAAACGCCACCGGTATCGGCCACGTAATGGGTTTAATGGGGCTGGGGCTGGACCAAAAACATGAATATCAGGATGATGGGGGCAGAGTTTTTTCAACGCTGCAGCGATCTTTTCCACCTCCCATTGTTTTACATGAGACACAATAACGGCCGTTAATCGCGTCATGGGTGGGCAATCCAAGAGACGTCGCTTATCCAGTTCTTGCTGAACAAACTCATCCCAATTGTAATGCCGTAAGTGTTGAAACAGCGGATAATCCGGTTGCATGGTTTGCAAGAATACGTGTCCGGCGCGATGTGCTCTTCCTGCTCTGCCTGCAACCTGATACAACAATTGAAATAAACGTTCACTGGCTCTGAAATCCATATCATTCAGTGCAAAATCCGTATCCACAATCCCAATGCATGTTAAATGGGGGAAATGATACCCCTTGGCAATCAGTTGTGTGCCGATTAAAATATCAATCTCTTGTCCAGCAATGCGATCCAAAATATCAGTCATGGCTGTGGTGGACCCCACATGATCGCTGCTGAGTAAACACGTTCGGGCTGTTGGAAAAACAGAGGATACTTCTTTGACAATGCGCTCTATTCCTGGTCCCATCAATAAGATTCCACTTTGATCATGACACCCTGGACAGGTATCCGGGATGGGTAAGGTATACCCACAATAATGGCATAATAATTGTTCTGGTTTTTCATGAACCGTCATCCAGGCACTGCATTGATGACACGCTGCACGATACCCGCATTGATAACACATCCACAAACAAGCATATCCTCTGCGGTTTAAAAAGAGCAATGTTTGTTCGCCTTTGTCCAAGGTTTCTTGAATGGTTTTTCGCAACAATGGACTGATCCAAGCATTCTCTTTTGGGGGATGAGGTCGCATATCAATACACGAAAATGTGGGCAATTGGGCGCCACCATAACGATTGTTCAAGCGTACATGGCCATACCGATTTTGCACCACATTCATCCGGCTTTCCATAGACGGTGTGGCCGAAGCCAATACCACAGGAATCTTTTCACTGGTGCCACGTAAAACGGCCATATCACGGCCATGATACAAAAGGGAGTCGCTTTGTTTATACGACATTTCGTGTTCTTCGTCCACAATAATCAGCCCTAAATTGGCATAGGGCAGGGCCAAAGCAGAACGGGCACCAATGATCAGGCGAGTTTGTCCTGTTACAATATTCTCAAAACCTTCTTGACGCATACGCGGACTCATGGCCGAATGCCACAATGTCACCGGCATGTCAAAATACTTTTTAACGCGATTGCACCAAGGATAACTGAGCATAATTTCGGGCAACAGCACCAAAACTTGTTTTCCCATATCCCAAAAAGATTGACTTAACGCCAATAGGACCTCTGTTTTACCTGATCCTGTAACGCCTTCTAACAGCACACAAGGATATTGACTTAATCCAGATTGGGTTTGACCCAGGGCCTCTGTTTGCTCTGCGTTCAGGGTCAAGGGTTCGGATGAACCTATGGGCATAATCTTTTGGGGCAGGGCGGGGGGGTGACATGGGACGAATTCCTTTTTGTGCACCAATGATCGCACCTTGGCCAAAGACAGTTCCAGTGTTCTGGCCCATTGTCGCACCGTTCCTGTATAAATCATCGGTGATTCTGATAAGGATGGCGGCGATGATTGCGCAGAGGATTGCTTGGGTTGCGGGAACACAGATTCTAGTAGAGCAGGGCTTGCGATACCCCCCACACCCCCACCAGAGGCACCAGGATGGAAAACAGCCCCAGCATGATCTTCTGCAGGGGCATTTTTTGTATACAGAACCATTTCTGCATACTGTATAGCCGGTGGCAAAGTCATTTTTACAATCAGGCCCAATGGACAAACCAAGTATCGTGCCATAGACGTCATCCATTGCATTAAGGATGGTGACAATGTGAATGGCTGCAAGGTAAACAGCTCTAGACCTGAAATAATGGTTTTTAAGGGTTTTTTCGGGGTGTGCGGGCAGGGGAGATCCTCTTTCCAAAGGACCCCCCACATCAATCGGGCACCAAACGAGACCAAGACCACAGCCCCTATGGGAAGAGTTTTAGGCGCAAGATAGGTAAACTCTTGCCACAACGGTGTCGGGACAACCACGTGAACAGGGCGTAAATCGGTGTGAATATCTGGCATGATCTGATTCTGTACGGCTGGATCCAGAGATTTTTGATCTGGTGGGTCTCTGGTGTCCACGCTTGATTCAATACTGGGACACACGGCAAAATGGAATACAGATAAAATTAAACAATTTTTTGATTAAAAATTAACTCTTTTCCAAGTATAATACCACAATAAACGCTAGAAAACAAACTTATGTTCAAAAAAATGAGTACTGCTGGGCTTGTTATTTTTATGTTTACACTATCTGTTTTAAACATAGGCGCAGTGAATTCGATTCCTGGAGCATGTAAAGCATGTCAGGACAAAATCACTAAAAACCCATTCACAGAAACCACTAAAAACCTATTCACAGATGCGGTATAAAGACAAAGGCGATATCCAGTTCAGACCAGATCATCGCGCAATGTCTGATATCAACAGGTATGATGGGTCTGGATCGTTCTAGGTCAGACAATCGGATCAAAAAATAAGATCAGCAACCGATCCAGATGGCACGCCCGATCCGCAATCTGTCTAAGCGCATCAGTGGCATTTGTGAATAAAACAGGACAAAACAAAATCCATGACCCAAGATTTTGAAGATCAAAGACGCAACACCCATAAACCCAGAGACGACCCTTAGGGAACTCACGGGTAAAACGAGAGTAAAACCTTAGGTAAGTTATCCCCCATGGTGCCATCTGTCGATCGCATAATTGATATTATGGAAAATATTTGGTGGTGTATATCGACAGCGACTCGTTTTCTGACGATGGATTGGCTGTGTATGACTGATTGAATTCCGACCTTAAACGCTTTATAGATCTGGGTATCAAACTGGTACGCATTACAATGGCTGGTATTACATTAAAATCCGCACGAATTGCACGAATCAAAAACGTGATATGGATTTGAAACACTAAAAAATCTAAATCACTCAAAAGTCTTATTCTATCTTCACGCCCATTGAAACCACGCCATCACCCCATACCACTATGCCATCACCCCTCACGCTCTATGACTACACAAATTCCCCTTGGCAGTTACCTACCCCCTGTCTTTACAACCATTAAACATGATGATGGATTCATTCGTTAAGCTTTATATCAAATTTTGGTTCCAATGCGCCAGAGTCACCTACTCCCCCATGGCACGCTTACAATAAAATGGTCTATGATGTTGGGATAACCCATACTGGGATATACATTGTTGATGAGCTTGCGTACCGTATCCTTTATTTTTATCCCAAGAATACTGAGGGTTTTCCTCGTGCAATATTCTCATGTTATCGTCTCTTGCCACTTTTGCCACAATGGACGCCAATGCCACGCTATAGCTTTGACCATCGGCACCAGGACATGATTTTTGCGCCCAGTGTACAGGCAAGCTGTGCTGACCATCCACAACCACCCCTGTAATGGTATTTAAAAAATAAGCAGAAGCGCCCTTCTCTCTTTCAGACCAAGATCCAGCATCCAGCCCCAACGGCCTGGGCAATGCCGCAGATAAATAACCATCCAGACAGTAAACCGCCTGAACCATGGCTTGCAGCGTATGTTTTAACACCAATCCTTGGATTATATCTCTTACAGGAACATGGGCAAGGGCATATGATCCCCACAGGGGATGCTCAATAAACGACTGACATAGATCGTTGCGCTTTTTAGGGCTTAATTTTTTGGAATCATTCAGTTCTTTTAAGAAATCATCCGATATCATCTGGCGGTTAATCCAAACGGCTGCCACCACAATTGATCCAGCCCACGCACCATACCCAACCTCATCCACCCCCACAATATATGGGTTCACGCCGTCAATAGACCTGACCAAGCTGTCTTCATGATGAAAATGCAATAATGTGTTGTTGGCCATTATCATGATAAAATACCTGTGGATGCGGGATAGGTAAACAAGATCAGGTGCAACAGATTAAACAAAAAGTGATCGGCCCAAGCATACTGGATACGCCCTGTTTGATCGTAAACAATCCCGTAAAACAAACCGACCAGAACGGCCAAGGCCCCATAAACCGGGCCACCTTTGATGGCGTGATCTATGCCAAAAATCACAGCTGCAGCCAGAATATGAGGCCTGCAACCCATGACGTTTGGGCTGAGCACACGCGTAAAACCCTGCTTTATTTGACCTTGCAAAAACCCACGGAACCAAATTTCTTCAACCAAACAAACAAAAAAGATATTATTTATGGACCATAAAACCTGAATGCTTGGCCACTTGATATCCCATTCGATGTACCCAATTCTGAGAGCACACAACGCCACCCCCGTTATAGTGGCTGCAAAGCTTGCAAGAATCCATACCACAGTGGCTGGGTTTCTGTGAAAAGATTCAGCGTGTTGTGTACGAAGCACCCCATACATACACAGCACCATGGCTAATAACGTGCGATCAAAATTAAACCACATCGTATAAGGCACAAAATGTTCTGAAACTTTGTAATATGACAACGCACAAACATTGAAAAATCCTGGCAATTGATGATGTAAAACGCCGAAAAAAATGGTCACTATACAGAAAAAAGCCACGGCTGTCAGAAAGGATATACCCCTGTTTTTGACCGTGTTATGGTGTAAAAATCCACGCCTAAAGGTCTTTGACCCGTAAAAAACCGCACAACACCCAACAAATAGACCCAAAATCATGGCTCCATACCCATTCATCAGGCCAGAGCACACCCCCAACCAGCACACCAGATTGCACACAATATAACGGTCTGACACCCAACCACCTCGTACCAACGTATTTTTAGCCCACAATCTGGGGTAAAAAACAGAGGCTGTATTTACTGCAGCAAGAATTACAAAACAAGCAATGACCAAATGATTGTCAAAACAGAACATTAATAATATCTCAATTAAAACAAGTTCATAAAATAAAATGTGTAAAAAACCCCTGTCAACGAAACCGACGCGCGTTTTCCAGGGGGGATTCTGGGGGATATCCCCCATTATGAATGGCCAAACGCACGGTCCTCTTGATCACACCTTATACGGCACGAGCCTGGTTAACGGCCGTTATAGATCGACTGACTTGATCGTCGTCTGGACCAAAAAATCGAACATCGGTATGCATACGCAAAAAATTTTTTATGTTCAGGGAATCTTCATCCGTAAGGGATATGCGCACCTCTATAACCCGTAGGTCCTGGTTTTTTTTAGGATCGGCCTCTTGTAACGTATTTGATCGCACAATGCTGGAAATATATTTGACATAGCCTGTAATCGGAGGCATTTTGTTTGGAAAAGAAATTTCCGCTCTTTGACCAATAAAGATTCTAGAAATATCATTTTCGTGCACTTCGCTCACAATTTCCAACCGAGTCAAATCAGCCATAATTAACAGACCTTCATGGGGCCTGCTTTGTTCCCCCACCTTGCCATTGATGGCCAGAATCACGCCATCCATCGGTGCTCGAATGTGACATTGTTCCAACAAATCTTTACATAATTCTACTTTTTGCGCAGCAATTTGAAGTGAGATTTTCTGTTTTTCTACAACCAAATCGGCCTCTGCAGACTCTTTTTGAATATTTTCAAATTCTTGACGAGAAACAGCCTTACTGAAAAGCATTTTTTCATGGCGCCCCAGTTTTTCTTTACACTTTTGGGACTTGTTTTTTGCAATCTCCAGATCTGTTTTGGCCAAATGATATTCCAGTTCAGCCACAGTTTTTTGCTTTTCTCGAATAGAGTAATGACTGGAAACCAAAAGGATATCGCCTTTTCGAACACTTTGCCCCTCTGAAACAGGAATTTCAGAAATGACACCCATACTGGCTTCTTGATTGGACATAGTCAGAGCGATGATGCCACTGACGCATTCAATGTATCCTTGGGCGCCCGCACCGGATCCTGCACCGAATGAAAACCCATGGGGTGATGCTGGCTCAGATGATGATGGAGAGGACTCCACAACGGCTTTGTCACTCACTGTTTCTAGAGTGGTTGTACCAACCGCCATGGCCGCATTGCTTTTTTCAGAACCTGGTTTTTTAGACTCTCCCCCCCTACCCCCTTTTTCCTCTGATCCCTGACCAGAATCTGCCCCTCTTGTTTTAGGGGGTTTAGGGTTGTTCACCCTATTGCCAGCTGTTTGTCCCTCTTTTTTATCTTTACGGTCTGATCCCTCACCCTTGCCCGACGATTTTTTGGTGAGCCTAGATTTTGAATGAGGACGCTTGCCCGATGGTTGAGGGCGGCTCTTGGTTGCGCTGTGTCCAGCATCACCCTCTTGGGCTTCGTCCCCATTAACGGAAACAATAGACATGACCAGAGCGAAAAAAACAATGGGTTTTGGTGCAAAACCGTACCGCCCCATAGACTTTAAAAACCTGTTGTTTGTACAGTTTGCCATGATGATTGCCTCCGGTTTGAAAAAAGGCCCTAGCGTGAAACCCGCTCTTTGATTCTGGACTTTTTACGGCTGAGTGTTCTGACATAATACAATTTATTTCTGCGAACCTTTCCGCGCCGTGTGCATTCAATATGATCAATGACGGGGCTGTACAGAGGAAATACACGCTCTAGCCCAAAACCCCCTGTGACACGACGTACGGTAAAGGATGAATGCAATCCGGCATTACGTCGGGCAATGCATAAACCTTCGAATCTTTGAATGCGCTCTCTTTTACCATCCAAAATACGAACATAAATGGTTAAATTGTCACCAGGGCCAAATACAGGGATTGGTTTTTTCCCTGTGGTCAATCGCTCAATTTCTCGACTGTTAAAATCTAATAAGCATTCCATGAATTTGTGATTTTTAGAACAAAATATGATTATTTATACCATGCTATTGTCCCCATGGGTAGACCATAGGGCTCTCATTTTACGACAATATTGCACATCAGGCCACACCCCGTTATAATCAGATCATATTAAAAGTCCATATGGGCATTTATCGCAACAACCACACCATCTAAATTTTTACAGTTTTGGTTTGGTTTCTCTATCTTTTTTGGCGAAAAGCAATCCTTTTTGCGAAAAAGAGACATTGTTTTTGCTTGAAAAATGCATCGTTTGGCCACCCCCTGGAACAAGGAAAAGGTAGAACTATGCTGGGAAAATTTCTGCTCATTGATCAACGCTTGAATGAAACCCGTTTGGCCATTGTCAAAGATATGGTTCTAGAAGATTTTGATGATGAGCTGTCCACAAAAAAGTTAAAAAAAGGGAATGTGTACATTGGCCGCATTATGCGTATAGAGCACTCTTTGCAGGCAGCCTTTGTAGATTTTGGGTTTGAAAAGCACGGGTTTTTGGCTTTTTCTGAAATTGTTGGCCCCGATTCCCCCCCTGCACGATCCACCCCAGCCAAGCCAGCAGAGCCAGAACCCAACGAATCCTCGATTACTTTGGCCCCCCCCATCACCCCATCCATTACTCTGGACCCCGTCACAGAATTCAGCGTCAACGACGATGACGAGCGCCCTGCCCGCCCCATGGGTGTACACGGCAAAGTACACGATTTTATCAAGCGCCAACAACTGATTATGGTCCAAGTGATCAAGGACGAGAGAGGCAGCAAGGGCGCGGCGCTGACCACCTATATCTCACTGCCTGGCCGTTACGGATTTTTTCTGCCCAATACACCAAAAGCCAGTGGTGTTTCTAAAAAAATTACGGATTCCACAGAACGCGATGCTCTGAAAGGCATTTTGGGTACATTAAACGTGCCCGAAGGCATGAGTTTTATTTTACGTTCTGCCGCCATTGGCCGAAAAAAGAGTGAAATCAAAAGAGATTATGAATTCTTGATGAAAACATGGACGGCAATCTCTGCCCACCCTGTCAATACCATTGGTTTGGTGTATGCAGAGCAAGACTTGTTGATTCGTGCCCTGAGGGATTTCTATACGAGCGATGTACAACACGTTGTCATACAAGGAGAAGAAGCCTTTAAACGGGCGCGATCTTATATTCGGGCGGTTTTTCCCAGTTACGCCAAAAAAATACAATTGCACAGCGAAACGGGCTCTTTGTTTGAAAAATTTAACATTGAATCTCAGATCGAAGCCATATACAACCACACGGTGTTATTGCCCTCTGGGGGATCCATCGTGTTGAATCAGACCGAGGCTCTCGTATCCATTGATGTCAATTCATCCAAATCAACCCAAGAAAGAAATATCGAGGATACGGCTCTGAAAACCAACCTAGAGGCCTGCATCGCCATTGCTAGGAATTTAAAGTTACGGGATTTATCAGGATTAATCGTGATCGATTTTATCGATTTACACCCCAACAAACGCCCTGTTATAGAAAAAGCATTAAAGGATGCCTTGGCCACGGATCGGGCACGATTAAAAGTTGGAAAAATCAGTGAATTTGGTTTACTGGAAATGTCGCGCCAAAGACTGCGCCAGAGTTTAATGGAAAGCAACACCTATTTGTGCACTACCTGTCATGGGGCAGGACGCCTATTGTCATTACCCATGCAATCTATGCGGGCTTTACGCGCCATAGAACACATGGCAGCAACCCAACATTCCAAAACCATTGACGCATCGGGATCGGCCGATTTGGTATTGTGCTTGCTGAACATGCACCGTGAGTTTTTATGGGAAATAGAGAAAAAATATGGAACAAGCATCATGATTTCTGTGGATCCTGCATGCGATTCCGGAGCCCTGACCATTACAAATCCCTCTCTGCTGACCGAGATTAAATCCACGGCCACGGTTGGTGGACCAAAAAAACGCCGTCGAAATCGTTCGAGATCTGGAAAAAACAGTGACATTTCCGCTGAAAGCCATACAGCAGACTTGACCAGTCCCAACACTTGCGCAAACGCAACCCCCAGCGACACCCATCATAACGCTGTCCCCCTGGATACCCCCCCAGCATCATCTGTAACAGCCTCCATTATCCCTATTCCCTTGACCCAAGCATTAAGCCCAGAGGGTTTACCTCTGTCATCCGCTTCACCGGTTAAAGAATCTCGATGGGCAAAATTACGCAAACGACGTCAGGCAAAAATCCAGGCCACGGCCATTGATGATGGTCCATTTTTACTGACCAACCCCATAGGCATAGATGCCGATGCACCTGCAGAACCAGAGTCCCCAACAATCCCCGCAGCGACAGAAAGCCTGAGCTTTGCTGTATCGGCCATAAAAGACACCTCATCTGCATCAAATATTGCGACGGAAAAACCACAAGTCAAACCAAGAAGAAAGGGCAAGAAACAGACCGATCAACCATCACGTTCTGACACAAACGCCATGCCCCAAGAGGCTGAAAAGAGTGAAACTCAACACACAGCAGAGCAAAAAATACCCCAAACAGAGGGTGTAAAACCTCAAGAAAGTCCTCAAAAGGTTCTTAACCATCGCAAACGACAAAATGCTAAAAAAGATCGACCAACCCCGACGGCATCCAGCGCGCTAATTCACAGCAACGGTGTGACTGCTGAACCGATCCTTGCGACCATGCCCCCTGTGGTTAACACAGGTGAAGCATCGTCGAAAGAAGCGGACGTAACCCAAAGCAATCCATCAAACGAGCATCAGAAAAAACGGCTAAAACGCAAGACTGTTTTACCAAAAGATTCCTCAGCGCCATCATCATCCGTACCCCTTGCAAAGGACAATCCGTCTCCTCGTTTATCCCCAGTTCGACCACCCAGAGTCAAAGAAAAAACCAACCGTTTCCAGGAAAAAGACTCTCCTGTTCGCGTTAAACTTGCAGGTGGCATTGTGTTGTTACCCACCCGATCAAAATAGGGTTGTTTTGGTCCAAGACTGTGGGAAAGAGATCTGCAGATCACGCCTGATCCAGAGGGTGTGCTATTGAGCTCATCGCCTAGATTTGATATTCTGACAATAGAGTGCTTGGGCAAAATATCGATTCACCTGGTCAGGTTTGAAAAAAAGCAGCCAAAATCGATCCATTTTGGGTCAGGCACTCTGTTTTTTCTATTCAAAATGGTCTAATCAATGTCTATGGGGCTGGCGCGCAAATACAGACCGACCTTGTTTCGCGATGTGGTTGGACAAGATTTATTTGTACGCATTTTACGCAATGCTCTGGCTGAAGGACGCCTAAGCAGCGGTTTATTGTTAACGGGCATTCGAGGAGTGGGGAAAACCACACTGGCACGATTGGTGGCCAAGGCTCTGTCATGCACGTCTCGGGATGCCGATCAAGAACCGTGCAATGGGTGCCCTTCTTGCTTGGCCCTGATTCAGGACAAACATGTGGATATTTTGGAAATGGATGCCGCCAGTCACACAGGTGTTGATGACATTCGTCAGATTTTGGACAGCTGTTCGTACAAACCGTTGTTGGGCCATTGCAAGATTTACATCATTGACGAGGTGCACATGTTGTCCAAGAGCGCCTTTAACGCTCTGTTAAAAACGCTGGAAGAACCGCCAGCCCATGTGACATTTATTTTCGCCACCACAGATGTGAACAAGGTTCCGCTGACGGTGATATCGCGGTGCCAACAATTGCATTTGCATCGTGTTAAATCGGATATTTTGGCCAAACATTTAAAAGATATTGCGGAACAAGAAGGGTATGGCGCAGAGCAATCTGTCTATGATGTTCTGGCCCAATACAGTGAGGGTGGAGTGCGTGATGCGTTGTCCCTTCTGGAACGTGTGTTGTTGATTTCATCTCCACAATCCCCCATTACCCTTGATGATGCATTATCCGTTTTGGGTTTACCGCGTACGCAATGGCTGGAACAATGGTTTGACTGTTTACACCATGGGAATGGAGCAAGCATGGTGGATTTGATTCGACAACAGTATCATCAAGGATCAGAACCCATCACGTTGCTGTCGCACTGTATGCAATGGATTCATGAAAAAACCATGGCCTGTTTAAACCATCCCGCACAACACCCCTCCATTGCTCTGGATCGTTATGATCAGTGGTGGCAATTAGGACAAAAAGGATTGTCAGAGGTGTCTGCTTCCCCTTTTCCTTTGTTGGCGCTGGAAATGGTGACATTGCGTATGGCTTATATGACGCATTTTCCTACTCAGTCCCAAATTTTATCGTTTATTGAACCTTTCGGACAGAAAGCCAACACAGGAGCCGTTGGATCATCAGTACGCCCCATCGCAGAATCCAAGGTCAGTCATCCCCACGCCCTGTCACCCACCCACCACCCATCACAGGCCTCGCCTCTGGGTCAGTCCACGGGTGAATCTGATCCTGAAAAAACGACCAAAACCCCTGCTGTTGTATGGAATCAATCCAGTATCGCATCCTTGGACAACCTGTTGTTGGCGTTGGCGCAAGCACGGGAAGGATTGCTGCACGCCCATGTGCGATCCAATGTATCGTGGGTGGGATGGGATAATGCCGCTTTGGTATTGCATTGGGACAAAACGCGCGGTGCAATGCCCAAAACATTTGCGGCCAGCTTTGATCAGTTTTTTAAACACCACATGGAAAAAGGATGCCATATCCGGTGGAATGACACGGCGCACAGCCTGTCGCAAATGGCACAAGAAGAGCAAAAAAGAGCCCATTACGATGCCTTGGCCAAGCAAAATTCCGGGATTCAAACCATCTTGAACACCTTTCCTGATGCCACAATTGAACAAATCACAAAGTTGTGATGTAATCCAATCATCAATGAAAAAAAAGCAGAGTGATGGATTTTTCAAAATTAATGAAGCAGGCCCAAGGTTTACAAAAACAGATGGGCGAGGCGCAAAAAAAGATCGATGCCCTGGAAATCGAAGGTGTATCTGGGAATGGATTGGTCCGTCTGTCCATCAGTGGAAAGGGGCATTTGCTGAATATTCGTTTGGACCCTTCCCTGCCAAATAACGAGGTCCTAGAGGATTTAATCGTTGCAGCGCATCAAAACGCCACTCATCAATTGGAACAAGCCAAAGCAGACATTATGGGGCCCATGAATGGCTTGGCCAATCAAATTCCGGGTTTTTAGGATTTTACCATCAGAACGCCTGCCTGTTTTGTAGGTTGTATCATCCTCTGGCGCAGGAATATGGGGGTTGAATACTCCCATTACGAGGAGAGACAGTGACATGAGTACGTCGTCAGGAAAAGGACCAGAACATTCCAATGTAAAAGCACCACAGCCACCAGAACGCGCCCATGTCTCCCAAGAGGAATCTTCTGTCTTTGGTGCTCCTCTTGGTGCCTCTGTTCCGCCCGCGGTACAAGCCCAATGGCAGGATCTGCAGAAACAGATTGCAGAAAACGATCTGGCCTATTACCAAAATCAAGACCCACTGCTGTCTGATGATGCTTATGATGCCTTGCGCTACCAATTGCAAACCCTGGAACACCATTATCCCGCATTAAAAACCCCAGACAGTCGATCTGAACGCATAGGGTATGATCCCAGCCCTCTGTTTTCCAGTGTGACGCATTTATGGCCCGTTTATTCCCTGGAAAAAGTCAATGATTTTCAAGGATTTTTAGATTTTTCTGACAAGGCCGCACGATTTTTAGGGGTTTCTGGGGATTCTATGGGTCCATGGATTGCGGAACCAAAAATTGACGGATTAACCTTAATATTGCGGTATGAACAGGGGCGTTTGGTTCGTGGTGCCACCAGGGGAAATGGCGTCATGGGTGAAGATGTGACGTCCAACATCTGGCATATCCCCTCCATTCCCCATGAATTACATGGATACAATGGTCCACCGGTCATAGAAATTCGAGGCGAAATTTATATCCTGTTAAAGGATTTCCATCAATGGAATACAGAGCGTATAGCCGCAGGATTGCCTGCCCTATCCAATCCCAGAAATGCCGCCTCTGGTTCATTGCGTCAACTGGATGCCCGCGTTACGGCCAGTCGTCCATTGTTGTTTATGCCCCACGGCAGTACATTAAGCGACGAATTGCACCCTGGGGTTTTGACATATCGGGACAGTGTACAAGCCATAAAACAATGGGGATTTTTACAGAAAACGGCCTGGCGGGCTTGTGAAACACCCAAAGACGTTCAGAATTATTTTGAATGGATTGCTGGGCAAAGACCTCTATTGGGGTATGAGATCGATGGCGTGGTGTATAAATTGGATTCGTTGTCAGATCAAAAACGTTTGGGTCACTCTGCCCGATCCCCACGATATGCTGTGGCTGCAAAATTTCCAGCCCACGATGCCATGACCCATATTTTATCCATTGATACCCAAGTGGGTCGTACGGGCGTGATCACGCCGGTGGCTCATGTTCAGCCTGTTTGGGTGGCAGGTGTCATGATTTCCAAGGCCAGCATTCATAATGCGGATGAATTGGCGCGAAAAGATTTACGTATAGGGGACCGGGTTCTGATTCGGCGTGCAGGTGATGTCATTCCTCAGATTGTTCAGTCTTTTCCAGAGCATCGTCCCAGAAACAGCCAGCCCTTTGTTTTTCCCACCCACTGCCCATCGTGTCAATGCCTTTTGGTCAGAGAAGATGGTGCCGTGGCGTGGCGTTGTGTATCCGGGTGGCGCTGTGGGGGCCAAGCCATTGGACGATTGCGTCACATGGTTTCACGTGATGCCCTAGATATTGATGGTTTAGGTGCAAAACAAGTGGCCTTTTTATACAAACAGGGTTTGGTACGCCTTCCTGGTGATTTATTTCGATTAACCATGCAGGATTTAACACCACTTGATGGATGGGGAGAGCAATCCGCGTCCCAATTAATAGGGGCCCTGAACAGGGCACGCACCGTATCATTGCACCGTTGGATTTATGCCCTGGGCATTCCATCCGTGGGATACGTTTCTGCACAATCCTTGGCCCAATATTATCAAACTCGAGATCATTTTGAACACTGCCTTCAGGCATGCATCACAGAATGTAACCCCACACCATCGAATGCTGGGGCGAGCACTGGAGCAAATACCTATACCGATTTATTGAACATTTCTGGCATTGGTCAGGACACGGCAAGCGCCATAATCACCTTTATGACCACTGAACGGGAATGGGTCAAGGATTTGGCCCAATATATCGAAATCGTTGAAGAGGATACGCCGACCACAAAAAAGACGCTGCTGTCTGATAAAACTCTGGCTTTTACGGGCACATTACCCAACATGACACGGGCAGAGGCCAAAAAACGGGCAGAGGATGCGGGCGCCAGAGTGTTAAGTGGATTATCTCAACGGGTAGATTTTTTGGTTTCTGGGGAAAAAAGTGGCAAAAAAATAGAGCAAGCTCGGTCTTGGAACATTACAGTTCTGGATGCAGAGCAATGGCAATCGGTGTTGGATTCATTGTGGGATGAGTCCAACAGAGGGGGATGATTAAGAGATTCTGGATTGGTCTGGGTTCAGGGGGTCTAGATTTAGGCATGGTGTTGTTGTATCCGTTACGTCATGGAACAGGCCTGTATCTGTGGCTGTGGCCAAGACTCTTTCAGAAGTCCTTCACAGCCTTGCCAAAACCGACAACGGTGTGACATGATCAAATCAAGCATCTCTTTTAAGGTATGGATCATGTCTCTGACAAGCGCATTGGGGTATGGGTCGTTGTTTTCTGAAACCAGCGTACAATCTGTTTTTATTATGGTTTTGTGTACATTTATTGGGTTTTGGTCCGCCTGTCGCGTTAATTCTGCTTTTCATGCCCCATTGATGGGGTTAACCAACGCCATGTCCAGCATGATCCTGTTTTTGGCCGTTACATTTTATGGGGCTCTTTCTGGCTCTGGATTTTTACGGGCATTAACCACCATAACGATCTTTTTTCTATCCATGAATTTAACAGGGGGGCTGTTCATTACCCAACGCATGTTGTCCCTGTTTTCCAGCAAGAACAAAGCAGAATAGGCCGAACATTTGGAACAGTCTATGGGCCTGCCCACCATCGTTCAACCATTGGCTATTTATATTCACTGGCCATTTTGTAGATCCTTGTGCCCTTATTGCCATTTTAACCGATATGTGGTGGATCATGTGGACGAAAAAGCCTGGGAAAAAGCCTTTGTTGCAGAGTTAAGGTATTGGAAAAATCGCGTGGGCAAGCGTAAAATCGTCAGCATATTTTTTGGTGGGGGCACCCCATCGTTGATGTCTCCTGAGTTGGTTGGGCGTATTTTGGAAACCATTAAGACCTTGTGGGATGTATCGGAACAGGTGGAAAACACCCTGGAAATGAATCCCACAGATCAAGAAAAAGCAGGGCATTTTTTTCATGCGGGCATCAATCGAATCTCTATGGGGGTTCAATCCTTTCATGATGAAACCTTGGCATTTTTGGGCAGAAATCACAGGGTTTCTGATATTCAGGCGGCATTAAATCATTTAAAACATGTGGGTTTGCGCTATTCTTTTGACTTGATTTATGCCCACAAGAATCACCAAGATCATCAACAATGGGGTACAGAGTTAACACTGGCCACGCCTTGGATTGATGACCATGTATCCATTTATCAATTGACGTACGAAATGGGGACACCCTTTTACAAAAAACGTCATCAAGAATTATCGGATGATACCGTTTTACACCTAGAATCCATGACGGATGCTGCTTTTTCACCGTTGGGATTGCAGCGTTACGAAGTATCAAACTATGCAAAGCCGGACGCAACCAGCATTCATAACACCATGTATTGGACGTATCAAGATTTTTTGGGTCTGGGGCCAGGGGCCCATGGGCGCATCAGTACAACAGACGACCAGGGAAAAACACTGAAAATAGCCACCCATAACAGAGGCCTGCCGGATCAATGGATGGACAGCGTCAATACCCATGGACATGGACTGATTCTGGATCAGGCCTTAACGCGATCTGATCGGTTACAAGAGCAATTTTTAATGGGATTACGTTTGCAAAAGGGGCTGGATTTGAATGCGGTACTGGATATTGGTGAGAGCCTTCACCCCGAACTCATTCAACGCATCCACCACTGTATACAGGCGGATCTGGATCTGGTTGTTGCACCAGAAACACCCTTTTCTGCCTCTGCCTCTGCCTCTGCCTCTGCCTCTGCTGGCGTTTTACCACCCCTCGTCTTATCGAACAAGGGACGCTGTGTGCTGAACAGTGTGGTGGATTTTCTATGCCGTGGCCCTATGGTGATGCCTGTTTAACGGCATACCATCAAGCGTGGTGGGGAGAACGGTTGGGATGCCCCGTTCGGCTTCTGCACCCTGGTCGTCTTGAGAGTCTATACCCCGTTCGGCTTCTGCACCCTGGTCGTCTTGCTGCTCTGGACTATACCCATCTGGATGTACCCTAAGATTGTCGTTTTCTGCCTCTGTTAATGTCTTTAAATCGGTTATTTGGGTCACGATGTTCCCATCAGACGATTCTGTATCCGGCACAATAGACCCCAGTTTTTCCACTGTGGGTACAATGGTGTCCTGAAAAACCCCCAGCGCCGATTGATAGGACAAATGACCATTTTTCAGCGCTTTTCCCACGCCCAATAAATGGCCTTGAAATTTTTCTAATCGCACAGATAAATCTTGACTCATGGCGATAATACGGTGGGTTTTTTGGGAAAAAAGATCCTGACGCCATCCTTGGGCAATGGTTTTTAACAGAGCAATGCACAGCATAGGTGTAGCCAAAATGATGTTTTTTTCCGCGGCCAATTCTAATAAATTGGCATCCCCTTCCAGGGCCGCGCTTAAAAAGGCTTCTCCTGGGACAAACAACACCGTTAACTCGACAGAGTGTTCTTGATACGACCAGTATTTTTTATCGGACAGCGCCTTGATGTGTGCCCCCAAAACACGGGCATGCTCTTTGATTTTGGATTGATATTCGGCTGATGTTTTGGCTGATGTAGCTTCCAGATAATGAGTCATGGGGGCCTTAGAATCCACAATAATGGATTTTTTACCGGGCAGTCGAATGATCATATCGGGTCGAACACCATGCTTTTTTTCTGTACTCAAGGTGGGATGCTGTTGAAAATCACAATAGGGTAACATGCCCGCCAATTCCACCACACGATGCAGTTGCATTTCCCCCCAACAACCCCGAATGTGCGGTGTGCGAAACGCATTCATCAGGGCGTTCGTTTCCAAGGACAACACTTTTTGCCCCTCTGCCAAATGTCCAATTTGTTCCTTTAATCCAGAATATGCCCCCACACGGGTTTGTTCCAGGGCATGAATATGCTGTTTCATATCTTGTAAATAATGCTCTAATGGGCCAACCAATTGGGTCAAAAAAGATGACTGCTCTTTTAATTGCCCCGTGGTTGATTGCTGGAATTGGGATAAAATAGGCTGCAGATGGGATAAAAATGTTTTCTGAGCACCAACCAAAGTTTGACTGCAAATCCCCTGTAATCGATTTTCCATGTCTTTTCTAGAGTCATGTATCGCAGATGCTTGTTCCTTAAAAACTGTTTGCAGGTGGGTGTTCATTTCGCGTAAATGGTGGACCTCTTTTCGACTGGCATTCCATTCTGTTTCCAGGATGTGATAGCGTTGTCGTAAATGGGTGTGCTCTAGTTGTTTTCGATAACCCAACAGCTCTCGAACAATCCACAACGCTGCAAAACCGGACCCTATAACCAGCGAGATACTTATATCCATTTTAAACGATGCCAGAGCAATTTTGTCACTCTAGAGTAACAGGATCTGGGGGTTTTTTCAAAATTCAGAATAAGATCCATAAAAAGTTAAAAAATCTTTTTCAAAGGCGTTAACCCCGCAGTGTTTTTAAAAAAATCGAATATTTTTGTTAGAGTATCATTTTTACTTTTTTTTAGTAAAAATAAACTATTCAAAAATATAATGTAAAAAATATATCTTTTTATTCATTGACTTGCCCATCGATTACCGATAGATTTTACAATAAGTTTTCTAAGGAAAGACCGATAGGCTTATGAAAAGATGGTATTTGGCCAACATCCTCTGTCTAATCGTTGCAGGGTGCTCTAAATCAGATAAAGTCGTTTCAAAAAAATCACTGATCTATTCCGATAAAATGTCTTTTTTAAAAGACTTGCATTCTCAGTTCCCAAGCTCTTTTTCCTTGGCACTGTTGCTTGGCTTTGTTCAGAAAAACCAACTCAGCGAAGCATCCAGTTACATCAATAAAACATTGGAAAATTATCCAAACTGTTCGGCCCTTCACATTGCCCAAGGGTTCATCTGGGAATCCAGAGCCCAGTTAGGAGAGAGCAACGCAGGAAAAATGGCAACGGTGGCTTATCAAGCCGCGCTGACCGCCGATCAGTCTAATCCCGCAGCCCATTATTTATTGGGCCAACAGTATTTATCCCAGGGGGACGCCTTTATGGCACAACGTCACTTTGCCCAAGGTGTGATGATGCGTCCTGATGAGCCTAAACTGTTGTATGTATTGGCATGCGCCTCTTATCGCAATGGGGATATTAAAACAGCGTATTGCTCTATTAAAAAAGCCCTGTCCTTGTGCGCAAATAACCCCTTGTATTACCGAACGGCCTCTGTGATTTACGCGGCCAGCGGCCATTTTCAAGACAGTCAGGTCGCCTTTGACTGTTATGAAAAATGGGCTGGAAAAGCCAGCAAAGGAGATTTGCTGCACATCAAGAGCAGAATAGAATATTGGAAAGGGTTGCACGCCAACAGTAAAATTACACGGATGGCTGGCACGGAGGACGATAAAAAAGAAGATAATAAAGGCGATAAAAAAGAAAGCGATGACGTGCCCAGCATTATTTTGAATGGGTATATTTTGTTGGTGAACCAAAGTAACAATCAGCAAAAAGGCAACAACGTATTTAATGCCTATGATCAAGTCAAAAATGTGACCAATCCTCTGTCAGTCGTGCTGGGGGGATCAACCGCCAATTCTACAGGTGCAAAACCGTTATTTTGGTGGGGAAGGCAAGGGGTCAATATTAAAAGTACTACCAATTCCGACCCATCAGCGCAGTTAAAGGGGCACACGTTTAATTACAACATCACGCCGGCGGCCTTGAATTATGCCCTGAATATTGCCAATGCATCGCGATCCATTGCCACCTACGCTTCTCGACCAACCATTTCTACACTCATGGGTAAACCAGCGGCCTTTTTCGCGGGTAACATTATCCAGGCGGCACCGGCTGGTGGATCTTTGGTGACCATTGATGCAGGGGATAAACTGGAAGTAAAGCCCATCAATATTACAGAAGATGGTCTGATTACATTGGATATAACCATGACGTCAGCAGCGGCTGTGGGTGCTGGGGGCAGCAGAGTGTTATCTCAATCTGCCGTGTCTCAAGGGTTAGAAAACCAGTTGGTGCAAGTCAACAGTTCTAAAATATCCACCATTGTCAAAGCGTATGCCGGTCAAACCATCATCGTGGGTGGATTAAAAACAACCATCAAAAAAGTTGCTGATTCCAGATTCCCAGTTCTGGGTAATATCCCTATTTTGCAATACTTCTTCTCTGCGGTGAATAATACCAGTGCAGAAGCGACGATATTATATCTTCTCAGCGTTCAGTTGGGCGGTCAAGCCAAAACGGCGTACACCAAAATGCCAGATCAAAACGAGGTCTTTAAAGAGTTGCATATGGCTGATCCCTCTGGATTTACCTATTCTGGTCCCTCGACTTATGCCTTGATTTTAAATCATTTGGGCAAGATGTCCCTAGTCAACGGTTGCCAATCTAGCGATGCGCTGGTCATCCCCGAAAACCAGTTAGAGCCATTGTCAGAGCGATTAAGCAACCTATCCACCAGCTTTTTCTATTTTTAAAAAGGAGCATTATGAAACAGTATATGATGGATCGTGTATTCTGGAAGACAATGATGGCACTGGGGTTGTCTTTGTTTGTACAACAAGGGTGTCAAAATCGAAAACAACGGCTGGTTGTCGTGCCATCGGGTAAACCTGGACCCATGGATTTTTTGAAACAGGGGCCCGTTTCCTTCCCTCCTTTTTTCTCTCTACCCAAAGTCAACGCCTTGATCCAGCAAGGCCAATTCAAAGAAGCCTCTCTGTACGTTAATCAATCCATCAATATCGAACCCCGAAATGCGGCTTTGCACTTATTGAATGCATTTATTTATGAATCTTTGTTGGATACCGGTCAAGACGATTGTAAAGAGCTCATTGAAATTGCGTATCGAACAGCCATGGATTTGGATCCATCCTTGTGGTTGACCCATTATTTGCGCGGATTAAATGCGTTAAAAATGTCGAAATACAAAGAAGCTCAGAAATATTTCGTCGAAGCATATGCCCTATGCTCCTCTAACTCAAATGTAATCTATTCTCTGGCTTATGCCTCATACTATGCTTATGACTTGCCTGTGGCTCTGACATTTATTGAAAAAGCGGCAAAAATGTGTCCAAAAAAACCAGAAATCATTCGATCGGCAGCCATGATTTGTGCCGCCGCAGGAGAAAAAGCAAAGGCAGACCAATACCTCAATGCCTATAGTCAATTGGTTGGCAAAAACCAATCGGATATTGCTGTGATGAAACAGCGTCTGGATCAGTGGGAAAAAACAGGAACGCGCATTCAGTTGATGGGGGGGTCAGCACCCAGTACAGAGGCATCAGGTCTGCGGCCCAACTCTGAATTTTCATCTTTTGAAAGTAAAAAAGGGAATGACGATAAAAACCTGGATACAAAAACAAGCGCGGACTCTCCCCCATCGTTGATTTTTGATACGACGCTGATCAGTTATTCTGATCAAAAAACAGAAAGCAGGGGGCAAAATATTTTTAACAGCTTGCAAGTTGTGTTGGGGGGTATTGGGGATACAGCGGGTAACCTTAGTGCTTCGCCACAGTGGAATATTGCTAAAAAGTTTGCCAAAGCCAATAACATCAGCACCACCAGCACCACCTCTGTTCTGGCCTATGGCATCACGCCTTTTGCCATGCAGTACAGTCTGAATATTGCCAACTCTGGCCGATCAAAAGTGGAATTGGTATCGCGCGCCAGTTTATCAACAACCCTTGGTCATTCTGCCTATTTTCTGCAGGGAGCTCAGTATACGGGTTCCACAGCAGGGAACTTGACCGGTGCAGCAACGGCATCCATTGATGCTGGTATGAAAATAGAAATTCGTCCGGTTTCTCTGTCTGAAACAGGAGAAGTGGTGCTGGAAATTACGCTGGTGGGTTCAGATTTTGTGAACCTGCCAAACTCTGGTATCGGGATATCCAACCAATTGATTCAAATCCAGAGGAGCAAGGTCTCGACCACCGTCAAAGCCATGCTGGGTCAAACCATTGTGCTGTCTGGTATCCAAACCCAACAGCGCAACGAGAGCAAAGGCGGTTTTCCATTGTTGCAGAACGTCCCATTGCTACAATACTTTACCTCTAATTATCAGCAAAGTGACAACATCACATCGGCGATCTTTTTGATGACACCACGATTAGGGGGTAATGCACCTGTGTCTTTTGCACAAGCCCAACAACAGCGTTCCATTGCTCAACAATTGCACAAAAGAGGCATCATGTCACAGCTGGAATATTCTAACATTTATCACATCTTGCGCACCATCAAGTCTTTTCAAGTGATGGCATCGTCTCAATTGCGTTCAGGAGACTTACCCTCCCCTGTCAGAGCTTATGATCAAAAAAACTGTCGTGAAAAAATATCTCAATTGGCCTCTTTTTTGTGGTACTAAGGCATCCTGCTGATCCTCTGCCCATAGGGAAACCCTGCGCAGCGGTTTTTCAGGATTTGCACCTCCCCTGGAATAATTCTATGCTAGATAAAAAGGATATGTTGAATTTTTATGACCATAAAACCAAGCCGTCTGCCCAGCGCTGTATTATTTGATTGGGATAATACTTTGGTTGACACCACCCATGATACCTTGCAGGCACTGAATGCTGTGTGTTCTGCCTTTAATCGCAAGCCCATGACTCTGGATGAATTTTACCAAAAGCCCTCTCTAACCATTCGATCTTTTCTGGCCAGCATTGTTTCTCCATCCGATATTGGCGTAGCAGAATCCGTGTTTTTTAACCATACAACCTATTCTGAATTAAAGTTGATGCCCCAAGCGCACTCTCTGGTAACATGGTTGCATCGTAAAAAAATTCCTATGGCCATTGTCAGCAACAAAGGTGGTAATCGACTGCGCAAAGAAATCCAACATTTGAATTTATCCCATGTGTTTTATTGCGCCATTGGGTCTGGGGATACACCCGAAGATAAACCATCTACAACACCCCTGCTCCATGCGTTGGCGCAAAATAATATGTCAGCGTCTCGTGATATCTGGTTTGTGGGTGATTCGGTTGTGGATATGATGTGCGCCCATTACGCAGGATGTTTGCCTGTTTCTGTCAGCCAACAAGCCGATCATTACGAGCACCCAAAAGTCAAAGCCGGTAATTGTGACAGCCTGTTACAGTTATTGACAGATTTTCATAACGATGACCAGTAGATCTCTTTACCTGCGCTTAGCGCTCTATTGGCCGAACATAAGGACAGGTCTTTCTGACCTATTCCAGTGGATGGGATGGTGGACCAAGGGGCTTCTCGCCCCAAGGCACAAGCCCGGATTTAATCTGTACCCTTTTTCATAGATTGGGGCGATGCTGGTTTTGTCATAGATTGCAGTGATTCTGCCTGAGTTGATTCTGTCTTTTTCATAGATTGGGGTGATGCTGGTTTTTCCCTTTGTGGTTTTTCCACTACCCCATTGTCCAATCTCCCATTGACGTGATGGGGATGAATTGTAGACGGAGCAGACTGTTTGCGTGCGGTAAAAAACTGTCCTTGTCCTAACAGATGGATGGTAGAAACCAATTCTATGGCACGGGTCATTTGATGATCATAGGGGGGTTCAGGTTTTTGTTCATTCGAAGATGATGGGGTCTGGTTTGGATCATCCAAAGACGCGGCAGATTGTGCAGGGTCAGTATTCAATGCTTTGGGACGCAAGGTTCCAGATACATTGCGCTCTC
This sequence comes from Alphaproteobacteria bacterium, assembly GCA_016870135.1. Lineage (GTDB taxonomy): Bacteria > Pseudomonadota > Alphaproteobacteria > Holosporales > Holosporaceae. The sequence continues at coordinate 30,850 of VGCF01000001.1, read as the reverse complement.
TGATCACCAAATCAGGCTTTTGTACGGCTGGTGTCCAAGGCATTTGCTCTGTGACAATATCGGGAACAATGCCGTGACCCTGGATAGGTCTGCGGGTTAACGGTGTATACCAACGGGATATGGTTAATTTTATGGCGCCAGAATGGCCATCCAATGGAATAACCTCTTGGGTGGATCCTTTACCATAGGAAGACACCCCCAGAACAATCGCTTTTTTATAATCTTGCAATGCCCCGACCATAATTTCTGCAGCCGAAGCCGTTCCCTCATCAATCACAATCACCACGGGCGGCGTAGGGTGGTGCACAAGGGCCAATCCTGGTACAGCATACGTCACCTCTTCTGGTATTTCAGGGCGCCCCTTGGAACGGACCAAAACCCCTTTATCAATGAACAACTGGCAACATTGAACGGCGGAATCAAACATACCGCCTGAATTTCTTCTCAGATCAATCACATACCCTTTCAGCTCGTTTTTCAAGGTTTTTTGGATATCTAAAATAGCTTTTTTCAACAAATCTGGGGTTTGGCCATCAAAACTGGCCATACGAATAATGGCGACACCATTGCTGATATGATGTTTGACAGAAAGACCGGATATGATATTCGTGCGTTTTATCTTGAAACTCAGTCGCCTGGTCTGACCTTTGCGTTCTATGGTTAATTTAACAATGGTGCCTGGTTTGCCCCGCATGCGTTCGGAAACCTTGGAAATTCCCTCGAATTGACCCAAAACCACATCATCAACAGCAATAATCACATCCCCTGATAAAATGCCTGCTGTGGCAGCCGGCGAATAATCCAGACAAGACACAATTTGCATTCGACCTAAACGATCCACATTCATCACCACGCCGATGCCTCCAAAAGCCCCCTTGTACTGTTCTTCTAAACGGGCGCATTCCTTTTCGCTGAAAAAGAAAGAATGGGGATCAGCCGCATAACACATTCCTCTGATGGCGCCATGGATTAATGCTTCTTGATCAATAGGGTCAACATAATACTTTTGAATGATTTTCATACAGCGCAGTAAAAAGGCCATCCACTGGGCCTCTGACTGATTAGACGATTTTGACCGATCCAGCATCTGCTTTTGCACCATAGATTGGGTGGATTTAGGATCAGAAAAAACAGGGCCTGACAGCAAAAGAAACAGGGCAACATACCCCCGTTGTAAACCATTATTTTTGTTCAGTGTTATGCGCATGGGCACCACAGGATCTAAAAAAACCATGACTTACTATACCCTATTTTGTAAAAACTTTCGAATTCAGGACCATTGTGGAAAAACCTTTAAGAGTTCTGGCCACCATTTTCAAAATTTTTGGTTTCATTTACAAAAAAGTAAAATCATTTTTTAACAAAATATACAAAAAAATGTACTTTATATTTTTCCGACAGGTTATTTATACAGTTTATACAAATGAATAAAAGTGTTTTTAAATAAAATGCATATTTTCGTGCCCGAGGCCGGAATCGAACCAGCGACACAAGGTTTTTCAGACCTTTGCTCTACCAACTGAGCTACTCGGGCAATCTACTTCAATAATATAAATCATCTGCGCACCTCTTGTCAACATAAAATGAATCCAATAGCCCATGATTCCATTCCTTTCTTTTTGTGATCGCCCAGCCTCTTCATTTTTTACACAACTGGCGTACAATTAAACAATTCGCAATATTAAAAATGTACACTTTTTTAAGTTAAAAGCTTTTATAAAAAAATAAAAAAATATATAAGCAATTTTAAATATTAACACCTCGGACGGAAAATCACCCGAAATCTAAAAAATCCAAAGAAAACAATGATTTACGAGAGAAAAAATACAAAAAACTGCATTTTAAGCATATTGACCTGATGATAGAATGCGTTTAAAAAAAGGAACCATGATTATATTAAACCTTTTGAAAGAATTCGTTTGCTATAACATAGATAACACTTACTAAGGAAAAAAAAATGAAAATTCTTTTGGTTGAAGACGATCAAGTCACTGGCGAGCTAATTACCCGCTTTTTACGCGATGAAAATTTATTCTGCGACTGTATTACAACAGGAGAAGAAGCCTTTCAAATCGGTAAAATTTATGATTATGACGTCATTATTCTGGATATTGGCTTGCCAGATATGAATGGCCATGAATTGTTGCAAAAATTACGCGATTCGGCCATCAGTTCTCCGATCTTGGTGTTATCTGGATTTCAATCCATTCAGGACAAAGTCAAAGCCTTGGGTTTTGGTGCCGATGATTACATGACAAAACCCTTTGCCAGCGAAGAATTAATCGTGCGCATCAAGGCATTAGCCCGACGGGCAGAGGGTCACTCATCTGCCATTATTCGTGTGGGTGAAATACAACTGAATCTAGATACTCAGCATATCGAAGTGGCGGGGCGTCCATTACAATTAACTGGCAAAGAGTATCAAATACTGGAATTTTTGTTGGTGCGTAAAGGGGCCACCGTGACCAAAAACAACTTTTTAAACCGTCTTTACAGCGGTATGGATGAACCGGAAGAAAAAATCATCGATGTCTTTATGTGTAAAATCCGTCGAAAGTTGCAGGATATTTTGGGGCCAGTGGGTCGTGAATATATTGAAACCATTTGGGGTCGGGGTTATGTTTTGCGCGAACCCAACAAGCAGAACCAGGTGCCAAGCAATGTGATTTCTGTTCATCCCAGCATTAACAGCATTAACAGCATTTCTCCATTTTCAAAAAAACATTCCTAGTACTTAATCTTAAATCCCGTGGTAACCCATCCCACAGAGGGGGGATTCTCTTGACCCCATGCCCTGTGGAAAAATGTGTTACCCTGTCATCATCAGCATTCAGGCGGGGTGTAACAGAGCACAATGACCGATTGTTTAGAACTTTTCAGAGGGTATGGTAAAACCATACAACGTCGTCCAGGCGTTTTTCAATTGCACGCCCCGTTTGAACCCGCTGGTGATCAAGAAAATGCCATTGCTGCCCTGACATCGGGCATAGAAAATGGTGAAAAAAATCAGGTTTTACTGGGCGTTACAGGGTCTGGAAAGACTTTTACCATGGCCAATGTGATTCAAAACGTTCAACGCACCACGTTAATTTTGGCGCCGAACAAAACGCTGGCTGCTCAACTGTACGGAGAAATGAAGACCTTTTTTCCCCATAATGCAGTGGAATATTTCGTATCTTATTATGATTATTACCGTCCAGAAGCCTATATGCCCAGCAGCAATACGTATATTGAAAAAGAAGCCACCATTAACGAACAAATAGAGCGCATGCGCCACAGTGCCACCCGTGCTTTGCTGGAACGTCAAGATGTGGTGGTGGTGGCCAGCGTATCATGCATTTATGGATTGGGCGCCATTGAGTCTTATCAAGGGTTGGCTGTGCCCATTGCGCGCGATCAACACGTGCCCTTGATGGGTTTTTTACGCCAATTATCGGATTTACAATACAAACGCAATGACATCGATTTCAAACGGGGCGCTTTTCGCGTTCGTGGCGATCGCGTCGACGTTTTCCCCGCCCATTACGAAGATCGCGCCTGGAGCTTTTCCTTTTTTGGATCACAGATTGAAAGCATTCATGAAATCGACGTGCTGACTGGTGGAAAAATTGCCGCATTGGACGACGTCACCATTTATCCCAATAACCACTTTGTAACCCCAGGGCCCACCGTACAACAGGCCATCATTCATATTGAAAAGGAATTGGCTCAGCGTCTTATCCAATTGCGTGAAGACCAGCGATTGATCGAGGCCCAACGTTTACAAGAACGCGTCACTTATGACCTGGAAACATTGCGAACCACAGGAATATGTGCCGGCATTGAAAATTACTCATGTTATTTAACGGGCAGACCGTTTGGTGCACCTCCCCCTACCCTGTTTGAATATTTACCCCAAAATGCTCTGGTAATCGCGGATGAAAGTCACGTCGCCATTCCTCAATTACGCGGTATGTATCTGGCCGACCAGACGCGCAAAAACACCTTGGCCCATTACGGATTTCGCTTGCCATCGTGCCGTCATAATCGTCCATTGAAATTTGAAGAATGGGATGATATGCGTCCCGCCACCCTGTTTGTATCTGCTACACCTGGGCCGTGGGAACTGGAACAATCGGAATGCATTGTGGAACAAATCATCCGACCCACGGGATTATTGGACCCAGAATACACCATTCATCCCAGTCACAATCAAATAGAACACTTGCGCTCTGAGATTGAAAAAACCCTTGCCCAGGGGGGCCGTATATTGGTCACTACGTTAACCAAGCGCATGGCCGAACAGTTGTCTGAATATTTTACAGAGGTGGGATTCAAAGCGCGTTACATGCATGCCGATATTGATACGTTGGAACGCATTGCGCTGATTGCAGATTTACGCAAAGGCATTTTTGATATTTTGGTGGGCATTAACTTGCTGCGTGAAGGTCTAGATATCCCTGAATGCCAACTGGTGGCCATTTTGGACGCAGATAAAGAAGGTTATTTGCGATCCAAAACATCCTTGATTCAAACCATGGGTCGGGCGGCGCGTCATGTGCGTGGTCACGTCCTCTTATATGCGGACAAAGTAACGTTGTCCATGCAGGCCGCACTGGAGGAAACCACACGCCGTCGACAAATTCAGTGGGAACACAACGTCAAACACGGCATCACCCCTAGATCCGTAAAATCACCATTATTGCACATCGAGTACAGCAACAGCGATCATGAGTCATGGGCCACATGGTCTGATGCCCAATTGTATCACGCCATGACAAAGGCCGCGTCGGATATGGCTTTTGAGCAGGCTGGAAAAATCAAACGGGCCTTGGAATACCGGGGGTGGACTGCTGCCGATATCTCCCTGGGATGCAAAATGCCCAACCATGTAGATGAAACGCCTTGACTTGGGTATGGGGATTGTTTTATTTCAGGTATTGATTTTGAAATACCCCCATGGATTCCATAGAGCGTTCGTCAGGGCGATGACTCAGACAGCCAACGAGTGAAACGCGCCAAACAGAAGTGTTATCCCAGATGCCGTTGATATTCCTTTAGAGCTTTTTCCGAACAATGGCCAACCAAAATCACGCGATATACGGTTTTTCCCTTGATGGTGGCTTTTTGTATCATGGGACGCATATGGGGTGGGATTTTCCCTTTTTTGCGTATATTTTGAATCATTTTTTCTGCTTTTTGGACCTCTGATTGAATGGATCCAATTTGCAAACGCAGGCTAGTTCCTGCAAGTTTTCCCGATGCTGTGGCTTTGATCCTTTTGGTTGAATCATGCTTGCCTGCGTTCTTACCCCCGTTCTTTTTATTGGCTGCCGGGGGCTGGGCCTTACCCGCTGGTTTCAAAGCGGGCGTTGGCCTTGTGGTTGCTTTATGATCCGTTGGTATCGTTTGGGGTTTTTCCGCATTGGTATCAAGACGTTTTTCAGAGGCAGAGGCGTTACTGGTTTTAGATACAGAGGTGCTAATGCTTTGAGGTACAGGGGTCAGATCTGGCTTTTCTTCCGATTCCATAGGATTCCAATCGGGAACTTCATCTGGCGGTAACAAGCGTGTGGCATCGCTTTTTGATTGTCCTGCCAAACGGTCATACACGGCATACGTGGTGTGTTTTACAGGAAGGCCACGTGTGCGTTTTGGGTAATCTCTGCCCTGTATCGTGGGAATAGAACTGGATTGAGGACTGAAATAACAATATGCCGCCAAAACAAGGCCAAATAGGCCTAAAAAACCAACAGTTTTCGGATACCAGGACGATTTTTTAGATCGTTTACCCGTTGCTTTCTTTTTTTTAGCCATAATCCTATATTGTCATGATTGAACAAAGGGTTTGCAAACCTCAGCGGCCCAACCAGCCCCCTATGATACTTATCATAGCTGAATTACGCTGTGATGGAAAAGGTTGATGACTTGGATGTTCAGATCGTTTAGACCATCATCATGGTGCAAATCACAAATCATCCATTGCATTTACCTATTGATGTGAAATTAACAGCGAGAAATGATAAAAAACAATACAACAACTGCAACAATCGTAAAAAATAAAAAAATTAAATAATATTTAAACAGCGTCATTATCAGTCTGCATATCATGCGCGTCACCTGTAGTGCTGGATGTTCTGTGTGATCGCCTGGTTTTTGGGGTTCTTGGCCACGGTCTTTATCTGTGGTCTTGTCAAATCGGGAACAGGGGGCCATCGCTCATTGTGCCTTTCTTCTTTCATATCATCCTTATCATCCTTATCATCCTTATTACACCCTAAAGGATACGGTACGCAAGCTCATTAACAATGTATATCCCAATATCATAGACCATTTTATTACAAGCGTGCCATGGAGGATTAGGTGACTCTGGCGCATTTGAACCAAAATTTGATCCAAAGTTTAGCGAATGAATCCATCATCTTTAATGGTTGTAAAGACTGGGAATAGGTAACTGCCAAGGGGCATTTGTGTAGTCAGAAAGCGTGAGGGGTGATGGCATGGTTTCAATGGGCGTGAAGATAGAATAATATTGTTGCTATCCAGGAAATCAAAATAATGAGTAATAAAATTAAAATAATGATAACGCACAATACGTGCAAAATTCTGGTGAGGCCAATCAGCATGTTCAGTTTTTTGATATCAATATGGGTGTCTTTTTGTGGGTTGGAAAGCTTTTTTTCTTCTTGCTCCTGATCGAGTAACATGTGGGATTTCCTCTATGCGTGATGATGGTTGATGCAATTTTGCCCGCCTAGGGTCAAAAGACATCAGTACAAAACGGGAACATTTTATCGATAATTATTTCATCGGCAAAAGAAAAAATAATCAAAACAATAGAAACAACTAAAAAAACTAGATAATATTTAAACAGCGTCAGTATCAGTGTGCATATCATGCGCGTCACCTGTATTGCTGGATGTTCTGCGTGATCGCTTGGTTTTTGGGATTCTTGGCCACGGTCTTTATCTGTGGTCTTGTCAAATCGGGAACAGGGACCATCACGCTTGACATCGTTGCGCTTTTTTCTTTTATATTAAAATCTGTGAATCATTTTATCAATAATTATTGTAGTTAAAGAAATCTGTGAATCATTTTATCAATAATTATTATAATTAAAGCAATAGCAACAAATAAAAAACTAATGCAGCGCAATAATACAAAAATTCTGGTGAGGCCAATCAGCTTGTTCAGTTTTTTGATATCAATATGGGTGTCTTTTTGTGGGTTGGAAAGCTTTTTTTCTTCTTGCTCCTGATCGAGTAACATATGGAACTTCCTCTATACGTGATGATGATTGATACAATTTTGCCCACCTGGGGTCAAAAGACCCCAGTACAGCAAGAGCAACGATGCACGCAATTTTTTAGGCGCGCGCAATTTCTTTTTCTTTACGATGCAACATTTCTTTTAAGGAATGCCACTGCATCTTTAGCCCTTCGGCCATGGCAATGACGCTGGGGTCGATATGCTTTCCAAATCCACCGACGCAACTGTAAAATGCATCTTTGCTGTGGCAAATGACTTCGGATACTTTTTCGACTTCATGCTTGATGCGCTCTAGTTCATTGACGGTCAAATCAGCAGAATGCAATGCACTCATTTTGCTGCCCAAGCGATCATAGGCCAACAAGAAGGATTCCTTGAACAATGCAATTTGACGCATCGAATCGGTTTTGTGAATCAGTTTTGTTTTCAGGCGGCACAATTCCAATTTTAATTGCATGATTTTTCGCGCAACGATTGGACCGAACTGCACATAAGGATTGTGTATGGCCACATGGTGGGCGCCAAATTCATGATAAAAGTGGTGCAAGGCGTGCTTGACGCTGTGCTTGTGGTGCTTGTTAGAGCACAATAAGGCAACCTCTGCGCGAATGACTTGCAATTGGGTGTGGCTGAGTTCTGGGCAATGCAATTGACCCATGACACGTTCTACCTGACGCCATTTTGGACCAACAATTTCCATGAACAGATTGATGGCTTTGTGGTGACCGTGGTGGTGACCGTGGTGATGATCGTGGTGATGATCGTGGTGATGATCATGGGCTGCGTTAAAAGCACCACCAAATAAACAATGTTTCATTTTTAATCTCCATTTTTTTAGTTTTGTTTGATACCTATACAGAGTAGGTGAAAATGTTTACTAAAAAGTTAACGCTTTTTTTATTGAAATGTTGTTTAGTTTTTTCCTTTTATTATATCTTTTGTTTCAGCCCATTATCTTAGTTCACATTCAGCGCCTGTTGTTTCAATGATTCCCATTGGGCTAGAGCCAATGATTTTTGCCATTGGTTGTGATCGTGGTTTTTTTCCAGGGGGAAAATATAATCCCAACAGCCCGCATAATTCATTCTTAAATAGGCAAAAGTTTTTTCCAAAGGCATTTCAAAGCCATCAGGCTTGCCGCTGGCAGAGGACGCCACCACAGCGGCCGTTTTACCTTGCAATTGGTCAGATAGTTCTTTGTGGTGATACAGCAAATCCGCAATCCGATCCCAAAAGGTTTTCATGCGACCACTCATGCTATACCAATACACAGGTGTGGCAAAAACCAGGGGATTATGGTTGACCAGCAGGCGAATCAGAGGCAAAAAATCGTCGTCTTCGTGGGCGCTTTCATCATGATACGGTCCGATATTTCGTTCACATAAATGCACCATAGGGACATCGCCCAATAAGTCTTGGACCGTATGCATCGTGTTGCCTTCTTTGTGTGCGCTGCCACAAATGACCAAGGGGCAAAAACGGGTGTCCACGCATTGGGTGTGTGATTCTTTGAACAAAACCATGAATTTTCTTGTTAAAACAGATGAACCAGCATACCATCATTGGCCAGCATGTGGGGTGAAAAAGTTTTTAACAAAAGACGCTTGACGCCCGGAACAAAGTGGGTCAAAATTAAAGAGATTAGATGGGGGCGTAGCTCAGTTGGTTAGAGTGCTGGTCTGTCACGCCGGAGGTCGCGGGTTCGAGCCCCGTCGCCCCCGCCAGTCAATCATCGTTGTGTGCACCATCATAACCCACACGTCTTTTTTCTCCACTTTGCAACTTTGCATCGTTTGTACACCACAACTTTTAAAAGGGTCTGCAAAAGGGTCTGCGCCATGATTTCTTATGGCTATCGTTTGTACGCCACAACATTGGGTGGTGTCTTTCTCCCCCCTTGCCCATCACTTCCTGCCTTGCCCATCACCTCTTGGTTTTTTGTACTCTGCTTGAAAAGGGTCTGCCCGATGACTGCAACGATCATGGATTCAATGTTGACATTTTAAACGTTTTTATATAAAATATTAATAATAAAAAAACTACAGTTAAAAAACATGCGTTTAAAAAAAATGTGCGTTTAAAAAAATTGAAAGTTTTTTCGAATAGAGAGGATTTTTTATTCCAACTGTTATTCGAACTGTTGTTTGAACTTTGTCTATTCAATCTATTCAAATAGTTTAAAAGCATGGTTTTTTTGCTAAACCATATCAAAGATGCCTATCGTTCTTGCCCTCTATGCAAACGGGGGGTAAAGCAGACGATTGGATGTCTGGTCAAATGGGGCTGTCCTGTGTAAGCTGATCATCAAGAACCGCATGCTGTTATTGGGGAGGTATTCCTATGTTCGTTGATATTCAGGACCAAGATCGTGTTCATCGCAGCACCATCACCCAGGCCGTTGGTATTGATTTTGGAACGACATTTTGCGGTGTGGCGTTATGTGAGCAGGCCAGAAAACCCCAAATGATTGGTCCTTTGATTCCATCCATTGTGGCCTATGTGGGTGATCAGGTGTTAGTGGGCGATGCGGCCAAAGGTCCCCAAGAAATTCGATCCATCAAGCGCTGGTTGGATGCCTCGGCCTACGACCCCATCATGGACGAATGTTTTAACGGACGCAGTCCTTTTCAAGTGGCCGTGGATCTGTTTTTAGGGATAAAAAAACATCTGATCCATTATTTGGGCCATGATATTTCAGAGGCCGTGGTAACGGTTCCGGCCTATTTTGACGAGAGTCGTCGACAAATCATCAAGCATGCGGCCTGTACAGCGGGTTGGCAGGTGTTGCGCTTATTAAGCGAGCCCACCGCCGCTGCCCTGTGTTACGACGTAGAAACGGATGGATTGTACGGGGTATATGATTTGGGTGGAGGAACCTTTGACTTTTCTATTCTCCGCTTAAAACAAGGGTTATTCCGTGTCTTGGGTACAGGAGGGCATGCCACCTTGGGGGGCGATGATGTCGATTATGCCTTGGGTCATGTCTGGTTTCCCGATGATCCCATGGGCGCAGAAAAGGCCCGCAGCCTAAAAGAATCTGGACGCGATTTGTCCTCTATTTATGGCAATGATTCCTGGAAACAAGTGGTCCACCCTCTGATTGAATCCACCTTAACGGTATGCCAAGAAACCTGTGATCAATTAAATATATCGTGCGATGATTTATGCCAGATCTTTTTAGTCGGTGGGTCAACCCATGGCACCTTTGTAACAGAAAAAATAACGGAATTTTTGGGGCGTCCTGCCAGCACCCTGTTAAATCCTGAAACAGCCGTGGCCTGCGGTGCGGCAAATTATGCCTATAATTTGGTTCATGAGTCATCTTTTTTACTGCTTGATGTCAATCCACTGTCCCTGGGGATCGAGACTTTTGGCGGAGTCGTAGAACGCCTGATTCCACGCAATGCGCCTTTACCGGCTGAAAAAGAGTTGTTTTTTACCACCCAGCAAGACGGACAGACATCCATTAAAATTCATGTACTGCAGGGCGAGCGCGATATGGTATCGGGATGCCAATCCTTGGGGGTTTTTCACTTATCAGGTATAGAACCACAGCCCAAAGGCCAAGCCAAGATTAAAATCACCCTGTCCTTGGATACCGATGGCTTGTTGTGTGTCATGGCTCAGGATGCATCCAGTGGTAAGCAGGAACTGTTGCACATTAATGCGGCACGCCATGTCAGTTATGACCGCATCGAAGAGGAACTTGCGAACAGTGGTGACGACATTCTGGATCGCCTATGGGTACAAAAATCTCACCAATCCCAAGATGCATTAAACGAAGTGCGGCGTGTTTTAAATCTGTATCCCGATGACATCATGGAAAAAGCCTGCTTACCCCTAGAGCACGCCCTTCGTTCTGGAGATATCGTACAATTGACCAAAGCATGGGATCAGTTTTCTAATCATGCCCTGCCCTTTCTAGAACTGTATATGACCCATATGTTAAAAACCATGCCATCCAATAGGCCATCGATTGATGCGCAAGAAACCCTGTGAACGCCACCAGAAAAATAGGTATTCTCGGCCTGGAATTATGTTAGGATAAAAAAATAATCGATCCCAAAAGAGATGTTATGACAAGTGATGTCCTGTATCTGACCCCAAAAGCTGCCCAAAAGATTGCCGAAAACCAAGGGGTTTTGCGCGTTCAGGTCAAAGGCGGCGGCTGTTCAGGCATGCGGTATATTTTTACCATGGAATCGGAGGCATCGGAAAAAGATGTGCGGTTCACCCAGCATAACAGCAGCATCATCACAGACCCTTTGTCGTTGCATTTTATTGGGGGATCAACCATTGATTATCAGGAAGAAATGATGTCATCCCATTTTGTGATTATCAATCCAAAGGCCAGTCATTCCTGTGGGTGTGGGGATTCCTTTTCCGTATAACGATCAATGCGCTTACCGTTTGATTAGACATAACCAATCAATGGCGAAGACCCTGTGGATCGGCATGCCCGCGACATATTTCGGTTCTGCGGTATCAACAGGGATCTAGCACGCGGCGCGAAAATTGGGTATTCTTGTGCCCAAACACCCATTTTCCCCTATCCATGTATTTGATCGACAGCCATTGCCATTTAGATCGCTTTTCAGACATTGACAGCGTGCTGGATCGATCCAAGTCCCGCGGTATTCATCAATGGATCAGCATTTCCACTTCTCCGATGACGTTTCAGGCTTTGCTGCCCATTGTCAAGCAATATGACGGTGTATATGGTACGGTTGGTTTGCATCCTCTGGAAATTCACACGTTGCCTGACCATGCCATAGACCATTGGTTAACAACAGCCATCCAGCATCCTAAAATTGTGGCCATTGGTGAAACAGGACTGGATGCCCAGGAATCATCCCCCCCCATGGACCAGCAAGAACGTTGTTTTCGTCATCACATCCGTGTGGCCATCGAAACACAATTGCCGTTGGTGGTGCACACGCGAAACACGGATCAGGCGTTTTTGTCCATCATGCGTGATGTGCGGGCGCAATCGGGTGGCAAAACGGTTAAGGGGGTTTTGCATTGCTTTACAGGCTCGGTGGATTGCGCCAAAGAAGCCATCGATTGGGGGTGGAAAATCGGTCTTTCTGGCATTGTGACCTTTAAAAATGCGCCGGATGTGCATCAACTGGCCACGCAATTGCCCCTGTCAGCCTTGTTGGTGGAAACCGATGCCCCGTGGTTGGCACCACATCCGTATCGGGGAAAAGACAATGAGCCGTCCTATATGATGGAAACGGCAAAAGCCATCGCTGCATTGCGTGGATGTTCTGTGACGGACATTGCTAACGCCACGGTACGCAACACCCTGGATTTATTCCACAAAATGCCTGTGCTTGCCCTGATGGATTGACCGATATCCACTGACACGCTTTAACCTGCTTTTTCATACAGATCATCACCGGATATTTCTCTTTAAATTGATTTTAACGCTGCTTTTTATCTGGTGTAAATTTTGGTATGATTCCATTAAATCCCCGCATTGATACGGCTTGATGCTCAATACTTTACCCCATGGGTTATGGACAGGATCAGATGTGATAACCATCATCAAGGGCGAAGGCCCGGCCCATTGGAACGCCACGGGCATATCCATTGATACGCGCACCTTACAGCCAGGCGATCTATTCATCGCATTACGTGGACCAAAAATGAACGGACACGATTTTATACAGGACGCTTGGGCTTTGGGGGCCTGTGCCGTGATCGTGGATGATTTAGGGTCCCTGGTTACGGATCCAAATTACCCCACAGTGGTGGTGACGGATACGCATCGTGCCTTAACAGAACTGGCGGTTGCGGCCAGATCTCGATTTGACGGCACCGTTTTGGCACTGACGGGCAGCGTGGGAAAAACCAGCGTCAAAGAAGGATTGGCCCATGTTTTATCCAATCAAGGCTTGACCAGCGCATCACGCAACAGTTTAAACAACCATCTTGGCGTACCGTTGTCTCTGGCGCGATTACCTAAAGAGGCGCGGTTTGGTATTTTCGAAGTCGGCATGAATCACAGCGGGGAAATCACCCAACTGGTTGCCAGCATTCGTCCTCACATCGCCCTGATTACCCAAGTATCTTATCAACACGGAGAGTTTTTTGATACTCTGGATGATATTGTGTTGGCCAAATCGGAAATTTTTTCGGCCCCCGCCCCACTGATTGGCATCATTCCCAGAGACAGCCCCCATTATGAGGCCTTGTTGCGCCATGGCCAGATGGCACGTCACGTCACACAATGGATCACGTTTGGTGAACACCCTGAATCCAACATCCAGTGGCAATCCACCGAAGATGGTCTGATGGGGCAACGGCGCATCCATATCACCATCAACGGAACCCCCTGGGCTTATGATTGGTCATTGCCTGGATATCACACTCTGTATAACAGTTTGGCCATTGTGGCGGGTGCCTTTGCACTGGGGGCGGATATGGAAAAAGTCATGCAAGACATGAGAAGCATCAGCGCTTGTGATGGCAGGGGAAACGTGCGCATCGTTGGCGGAATAAAGGTGATCGATGATTCGTATAATGCGGCACCGGCCTCTATGCAAGCGGCATTGCAAACCTTTTTGACATCTACAGAACCGCTCGTCCACCCATCCGATGGAAAACGTTATGTTTTGTTAGGTCAAATGCGAGAATTGGGCCAGCACAGTTATGCCTGTCATCGGGATTTAGTCCCCTTCATTCAGGCGTGCAAGGCAGACGGTGTTTGGTTGTGTGGCCAGGAATTTGCCCCATTGTTAACAGAAATTCCCCATTTTTTGGGTTATGCTGAGCATGCCTGTGACATCATTCCCCATGTGGTGAAAACCCTCCTGCCCGGAGATACCATTTTAATCAAGGGGGCAAACAGCATGAAACTGTCGGCGCTGATTCCCGCCTTGGAACAACGGATGTCTGCCCTGGAACAGTCTGTGTAACCGATGTATTACACAGTATAATGAGACGATGTAATACAGATCTGTTTTTAAATATCAAGTGGTTTTTTTGAACGATTAAACAAATTGCAACAAAAATGTGGAAAAATTGACCTATTCATGTATCAATGGGAGTTTAGATATGAGCGCATATATGGGCACCATGCCGTGGCTGATTTTATGGTTGGGTATACCTTGGATTGGCAGTGGCATCACGCTGTTGGGTAATCCCAATGTGTTGTATTCTCGGCGTGTTTTGGGGTGGTCTGTTGCATGTTTTTTGGCCCTATCCGCAGGGTTATGGTGGATCAATCCTGTACTGTTTATGACCGATCAAGTTGCACAAGGTGCCACATACGACACCACGCGGGACACGATTGCTATCGGCATGATATTTTCGGCCATTGTGTTTTTATTTACCTGGCCAGATGGAAAAACAGCCAAGGGATTGGCCCTATTGGGCGGCGTTTTGGGCATAATGGTTGGGGTACGGTTGGGTATTCCCCAAGAGATGTATACACAATGGCGCAATGTTTTAAGCCCTTTTGTATTTGACTTTCTCCGGTTTGTCATTCCCTTCTCAATTGGGCTTATTGTATGGGCGATGGCAATCCCCTATTTAACGAAAAAGAACACGGCTGCTTTTGATCAGGCGCCATTATTTGAAAAATTTATGTATTTTATGCGTTGGTTGTTGTTGCTGTTACCAGCCATTGTTTTCATTTTTTTTGACTACACTGTTGTTAAAAAATCCGTTTTGGATGTGCTACTGCTCCTATGTTCTGCATCCGTTTTCTTCATCACCTTACAATCGTGGCGCATTCCTGGATTTTGGAGAAATGCTGGTATGGCGCTTGGGTACATTTTCCCGCCGCTTTGGATTATTATGTACTTTGTCAATCGCAAATACACTTATTCTCCGCCCTTAACATCCGATAAGACGGCGTTATGCCCTGGGGCCTTGCCAGAACAGATTGCCCTGTGGAAACCCTGTTCCATTATGAATCGCAGCATGATTTGGCTGTTTTTTGAGGCCGTTCGGATATTGTCAACTTTGACAATATCCGCAAACGCATTACCCGCGCCGAAACTGTTTATGGTGTTTTATATCAAACTTGGGATCATGATGATGATGGTATTACATGCTTATGCCCTGTTTCAACCGGGATTTGTGCGCGATCGGTGGTTGTTGTGGTTGTCCATGTTTATATTGTGGGTTCATTCTTTTGCCTTGGACGAGGATATTCTGGAGATGAGTCTGTTAAAAGAAATACCAACGATAGACGAAATATGGAGAGAGTTTGGCTTTATCGTCCACTGGCTATCCCTTGTCATCATCCTGTTACCCATGGTCAAGGCATACAAGTACAGAGCCATTTTAGATCCTGATGCCAGCACACCTGCGTTGTCAAAGTTTTGGCTTTTATGTCTGTTGGGTGCATCTCTGTTCATCGTTTGGTATTGTCCGTATGAATCGGTATGACCATCCCCCTATGACATCCAATAGGGCCACAGCCTATGAAAAGGGTGTAGCTGCAGAACATCTGGCCACAGAATATTTACAGACCATGGGGTATGTATTGTGGCACAAACGGTATAAAACCCGATATGGCGAATTGGATATGGTGATGCATCGTGGGAATGCATTGGTGTTTATAGAGGTTAAAAATCGTGAAAAACTGAATGACGGTCTGTATGCCCTGACATTACGACAACAAAAACGCCTTTGGCAAGCCGGAGAATGGTTTTTACAAAACCATATCCGTGATGAACCATGGTCCACCATTCGCTTTGATCTTATGGTGGTTTCTTTGTCCAGATCACCAAAAGTGCTTGCCCACATAGAAAATATACTGGGTCAAGCTTAGCTTCAAAAACGGTTTATTTTCGACGTGAATACAGCAAGGGGACTTGATTCGGGCGCGAGACGTGATGGGCACACGCGGCGTGTTTTCCCAGCTCTTGCAGGCATTCGATCAAGAGGGTGCGCTCTTCTTTATCGTTGGAACAATTTTGTAAGTGTTGGTCAATTATTTTTTGTAAAACCTGAATAACATTGGGTGAAAAATCCATTGGAAAGCATACTTTTCGAATGATTCAGGGTCAGGGTACATCTTGTATTGTAAAAAAATCGTAAAATTATTGGTAAATGCACGGGTTTATCCCACCATAGTTATGGGAATAGGCATTTGTAATCGTACGGAGGTCAAGCGCGTGCATTACGCCCATTGAATCTGTTATTCTAATCTTATCCCTTGTATTGTTGTGATCCATGAACTCCTGTTTTTCTGCCCAGTGTCAGAACCTATTCAACACACTGGGTGGCGATGCCTATGGCATTCCACGTCGTACGGCTTTTTTTCTCAATCCTGCACCAAGAAAAGAAGATATTTTATATCATTTAACGGGTTTTACAGGATCAAGTGCCTATGGGCTGATGACACGCGATTGCTTTTTTTTATACGTAGACAGCCGTTATACCTTACAAGCCCAACAAGAATGCCCAGAGTGCACCATCATAACGTGTGATCATCCGTTGCAAGAATTACCCAACCAATGTCCTGCAGGAACACGCCTGATTGTATCGCCTTGGACCCACAGTCACGATGAAAGTTCCCAATATGCACAGGCGGCAAGCGCCCATGGATGGATCCTGATCGATGATTGGCATCAGGCATTAGATGGTGTAATCAAAACAGAACCCATCCAGTCCAAATCGCCCATTTATGCCATCCCCAACACCGTATCTTTTCAAGAAAAATGTCGATCGGTGCTGACCAATCATCATCAAAAATATTGGTTGATGTGTTCTGCCGCCGATGTGGCCTGGTTAACCAATTTACGCAGCAGCGATCATGACTATACGCCCTTTTTTGACGCTTATTTGTTGATCAAACGCAACGAATCAGATGGTCAACGGTCAAGCCCGCAAGAGGCCCTTTTTTCAGGGACACTATACACGTCGATGCCGCGATCCATAGAGGGTCTGGATCCAGCCATCCAAGTCGTGGATTTTGAATCATTAAACCTGTTAAGTCATGCCCAATCCACCCGATTATCCCATGATCATCCGTTGGACCAAGCCATACGCTATGATCCCAAAAAAACACCCAAAGGATTGGTGCGTCCTCATTGGATTGCTGATTCTGTGGAACAGATGGCACAGCATCGCAGTATTAAAAACCCATGGGAATTAAGCCATATCACCCAAGCCCACATTTTGGATGGTGTGGCATTAACACAATTTCTCCATTGGTTATCAGCCATTGATGACCCACGTCTTGAGTCTGGTTTGGAAACAGAATGGTCCGCCTGTGAAATGCTGAAAACCTTTCGCCAGCAACACGCCTCTTATAAAGGCCACAGTTTTCCCACCATTTCAGCCATGGGGACCAACAGCGCCATGATGCATTACACGCCATCGTGTTTGCAATCCGATCCTCTGGCCTATGGTCTTTATTTGATTGATTCTGGTGGCCAATATTTTTATGGCACCACCGACGTGACACGCACCGTGTGGTTGGGCTCTGACCATCCATCCAAGAGCTGGCAGCAAAAATATACAGCCGTGTTACAAGGACATATTCATTTATCCAGTATGATTTTTCCCTATGGCACTACGGGATGCCAATTGGATGCCGTTGCGCGCAGCTTTTTATGGCAAAAAGGGTGGGATTATGCCCATTCCACAGGGCACGGTGTATCCTGTTTTGGTCTTGTTCATGAAATGCCACCTTCCATTTCGGCCAGAGAAAACCGCTCCGCCATCACAGCGCATATGATTTTCTCTGTCGAACCTGGATACTATCAGGCGGGTTTGGGTGGCATTCGTTTAGAAAACGTGGTGTGTGTCATGGAAAAAGAGCGTAGAAAACCGGTGATCCATACCCAAGATGCTCTGTTGTCTGGGGTGCAACAGGATGCCAGAGAAGAAACTCAGCAGTTTTATTTAAAGCCATTCACAATGGCCCCCTTTGATCGTCGTTTGATTGATGTTGACGCCTTGTCTTATGAGCACAAATTGTGGCTAAACCAGTACCACAAACAAGTTTATGACACGTTGGCACCCCAATTGCCCCAAGAAACCAGAACATGGCTGTATGGGCAAACCCTCCCCCTATAGATTAGTTAAGGGTTAACAGGGGGTTGCACAGAATGTCTTTGCACTCGCACAGCAAAAAACGCTGTGGATCAAGAGCCAACCCCCCAAAACCAATTGGTTGATCCCCGCTGACCAGGGAGCTGTTTCAGCGGTACATGAGTTAGAGGGGGTTAGACGTTACGCCGCAGAGTGGCTCTGATGGGGCTTTGGCCAGAGTGACCATGGCTGGCCTTAACAAGCGTTCTTTTAACATATACCCATTTTGCAATACCGCAATAATGGTTCCAGGTGCCACATCGGCCTGTTCTTGTTCCTGGACCACTTGATGCTGGTGGGGGCTGAATGGTTGATTCAAGGCGTCCATTTTGACAATGCCAAAGCTGTTTAATACGCGCTCTAATTCCGCCAGAGTCATGCTGATGCCTTGATACAGAGAATCCTGTTGCCCTTCTGGGGTGACCACACTGGCCACAGCCCATGATAATTGGTCCGCCACACCAATGATGTCCTTTGAAAAACGAAACAAGGCATAGTCGATGCCGTCTTGCTTTTCTTTTTCCAAGCGTCGTCGCAAATTTTCGCTTTCTGCTGCGGTGCGCAAACACTGTTCTTTCCAAAAATCTTCCGTGTGTTTTTGATGCTCTGGGTGATCGCATTGGGCCGTACAAGGCGAATCCAGATTAATCTCTGATCCATCCTTTACTTGCGTTTTGTCCCCATTGTCAACCGTTTCGTCTTGGGTTGCTTCTTGGGATGGATCGCTCTCTTGCAATGCGGTGAAGTGTTTCATTTAAATCTTTTCTCTACGATTTTAGCCATACCACTAATTATAGGGATAACGCGACGATAGTCCATATGTAATGGACCAATAATACCTACCACACCCTTATTTTCACTGCATTGATACGGCGCAACCACCACCGAACACCCTGAAATATTCGCAAAACCATCATGGGGTCCGAAAAAAACTTGCAATTGGCGCTTTAAAATCACTTGATGCAGCATAGAAAACATTAAATGCTGTTTTTCAATCCATGTTAACAGCGTTTTGAACGCGCTGGCGCTGTTGGAATCACACACTGCGTCTAATAAATAACCGTGCCCTTTGATATCCAAACGTCCCTCTAAATCCCCCACCCCATTACGCAGCAAGTGCATGGATAACAGGAACAAATATTCTGATGTTTGACCCAAGGTTTTCTCGACATGAAGCAAGGCATCGCTGATGGTGCGTTGATGGACCAATTGGTTCAAAAAATCCGATGCTTCGGTCAATTGCTCTGCTGTAATATGGACTGGAATAGAAATAACCCGATACTCTGTTTTTCCACACATCATTTCCAATGCGCTTAATGACTTGCTGGGACTGAGCCGTAAAAATTTTATGGAGGAAATAACCAAATCGGGTGGCGCGGCAAAGAAAATGCCTGCCCCTTGACATAAATCGGCCAGCGTTTGACTGACTATGGTGCTGTCGCTGTATTCCAGTGCGCGCAGCACCGCCCAATCGCCATCGGACAAGGTTTGCGTGCTGCATTGATTGACCAGACTTTGGGAATACAAACGCCAGGTTTTTTCCGTCGGTATGCGCCCAGCTGAACTGTGAGCAGAGGATAAAAAGCCTTGTTTTTCTAAATCAGCCATAACCGATCGCATGGTTGCAGAGGATAACCCCATGATTTCAGCAATGCGATGAGACGGTACGGGCAATCGTGTTTCTAAAAAAATATGAACAATGTGGGACAAAACATGACCCGCCCTATCACCAATCATAAACATCTCATTAATGGCATCAATACAGGAATAATGATACCAGAAACGCACCCTTAACTCCAGGAGGAATATGCGCCATGCCCCATCCATTCAGCCAAAAACCCCCTGTTCATTTGGGCCCACACAATGCCCCACAGCTCAGTCTTCGTGAGTTAATCTGCCCTCTGTATCAGTTGATAATGGGGTCAATACGCCGTTTCATGGGACAAGGCAATGGAAACGGGATGGGATAACCCTCGTTTATCCCCCAAGGGCTTGACGGGTGCAAGCATCCCGCAAGATTCTTAGGCCCCCAGATCTGATCCCGATATAATTTCAATGATTTCTTTGGTAATCCGGTCTTGGCGCAATCGATTGTATTGTATTTTTAAGCGTCGAATCATGTCTTTTGCATTGCTGTTGGCCGAATCCATGGCATTCATGCGTGCGGCATGTTCGCTTAGTTTATGCTCTTGAGCCGTGTTTTTCATCATGGTTCGAATCCACAGGTCCAACACTCCATCAAGAACACGTTGGCCATTAGGTTCGATGATCATATACGTATTTACACCTGTGGTAGCCTGCCCAGAATCATGATCGTCTGCCTTAGATGTTTGAATGCTTGGCCCTGATTCCAGTAACAAAGAAGGTAAAATTTGTACAATTTCAGCTTCTTGCTTTAAAATATTAAAAAATTTTCCGTACAGCATGGAACAGCCCCTGATTTTTCCACCTTTAAACAGGTCACAAATCCCAGAGAGCGAATCATGAACGGCGACTGCTGATGCAGTGTGTGCTGCGCGGCTGGCTGATGCGGATCGATCAGATGGATTGACTGAGTCATTCCATTCTGTAAAAAACGTAATGTCACCCTTTTTTTGTAAGGCAGATGCCCCTTTTTTCCCCAAACATAACACCTGAACCGATTCGTTTTTATGCTGATCCAGCCACTGCAGGGCCGCCTTTATCATTTTTTGATTAAATCCGGCACACAAACCACTGTCGGACGTCATGACCACAAAAAGCCACGGGGCATGTTTTGAACCCTTGTCCGCAAAAACAGACACCGCGGTACGATCCTCTGATTCCAATTGTGTGGTGATGCGTTTGATCATGTGTTGTAAAACCTGTATCAAATCCCCTTTTTGCCGCATTTCGTTTTGTGCGGCCGTGTAACGTGCTCTTGAAATCATTTTCATGGCGCCCGTCATGCGCTCGATCACCATGGCTGTTTTTTGACGCCGTTTTAATTCCTTTAACCCGGACATGGCTAGATGCGCTCCTTTTTAAACTGATCAAAAAACCCACGCAATCGCGTAGCAATTTCTGGTGTCATCACCGACTGGGTGGTTAAGACGTCTATGACCTCTGGCATGGTTTTAGCCAGAGACAATAATCCTTCTTGAACCCAACGGGATAAATCATCCACACGCACATCATCCAAATACCCATTGACGCCCATAAACAGCTGTACCAACTGATCCCCCAAAGAGACAGGCTGATACGGCGGCTGTTTCAATAACTCCACCAAACAGTTTCCCCGATTTAATTGCCGATTGGTTGCCGCATCCATATCAGAAACAAACTGAGAAAACGCCGATAATTCTTTGTACTGGGCGAGCTCTAGCTTTAATGGGCCTGCCAGTTGACGCATGGCCTTGGTTTGTGCCGCTCCACCTACACGACTGACAGACAGACCCACATTAATGGCTGGTCGTATTCCGCGATAAAACAGATCGCTTTCCAAGAAAATCTGTCCGTCCGTGATGGAAATGATGTTGGTGGGAATATAGGCCGATACATCACCGGCTTGGGTTTCTACAATGGGCAATGCGGTCAAAGACCCCCCCCCTTTGGCATCACTTAACTTAGCGGCACGCTCTAGTAAACGAGAGTGCAAATAGAAGATGTCACCCGGATAAGCTTCTCTGCCAGGAGGACGACGCAACAACAAGGACATTTGTCTGTACGCCACGGCATGTTTGGACAAATCGTCATACACGATTAATGCATTTTGACTGTCATCTCTAAAGGCTTCACCCATGGCGCACGCTGTATATGGGGCCAAAAATTGCAATGATGCGGCTTCGGATGCGGTGGCCGCCACCACGATGGAATACCGCATGGCGTCATGATGTTGCAACAAACGTACCATTTGAGCGACGGTGGATCGTTTTTGTCCAATCGCTACATACACACACACCACCCGTTGATGCAATGATCCTTGGGCATGCTCTTTTTGATTTAAAATGGTGTCCAGCGCAATGGTGGTTTTTCCGATTTGACGATCCCCAATGATCAACTCACGCTGACCCTTTCCAATGGGAATTAACGCATCAATGGCTTTGATCCCTGTTTGTAACGGCTGAAAAACCGACTGACGATCCATAATGCCAGGGGCCGCACACTCAATAGGAACCATTTTAACGTCTTGCAATGGCCCGCGACCATCAATGGGCCTCCCCAAAGCATCCACCACACGTCCCAACAAACCAGGTCCAGCAGGCACCTGCATCATATGTCCGGTGCGACGTACGATATCCCCTTGTTTGATCATGTGGTCTTCGCCGAACAAGACCACACCAACGCGATCGGACCACAGATTCATCACCATGCCCTTGATGCCCGAGGCAAATTCCACCATTTCGCCAGAACATACATGGGTCATGCCCCAAATTTGGGCCGTACCATCGCCGACCGTTAAAACAAAGCCGACTTCTTCTATGGCGTTTTCAGCATCAAATCCAAAAATTTTTTGCTGCAGCAACAGGGAAATTTCAGAAGAATCAAGAGCAAGTGAAGACATGATCAATCTCGGTGTAAAGGTTAGAAAACAAGCTACTTAAAGAAAGGTCTATCATCGAATCATTCCACAACAACACGCCACCCATTAACAGGTCAGGTTGTTCTTTTTGAACCACCACAATTGGTTTTCCAAAGGCATCAGACAGGATTTTTTCAAACGCCAATACATCGCTTTGGGAAAACAGTTGTGCCGTGTGCCAATACACGGTGGTGCTGGCGCACTGAGCCTCATTCAAAACCGTTAAAATATCCTGCAAAACGTGTAATCGTTTGTGGTCCCCCAGAACGCGTAACGTGCGCAACGTTAAATCCTGACAAGTGTGGCTTTTCTGAAATTCTTTAAAAATAGATTCATGCCACCACAATGGCAAAGCATTTTCACCCAGCAAGGATTTTAATACAGGATGTTCACGAATCCAACAGACAAACGCCTCCAACTCGGTCCTGGTTTTAACAGGTAACTCTGCAAAAATTTTTGCATAATGCCTGGTAACGTCATCAAAAAACACAGGCACAGCGGCAACGTTCATATCAAGACAGACCTATTCAAACATAAAAATACGTTAGCATACATTTATGAAAAACCCAAGAAAAAGTGATCAAAAAATGCTCAAGATGATCAAAAAGTTACACGGTGCGCCAACCAAACACCGATGGATATCCAGGGGGCCGGTGGACCTTGCAGCATCCTGGACCATTTTTACTGGGTCTGCCCTTGGTTAACACCACTAATCCTTTATTTTCCCCAATCTTAGGAGTCCGGATAAAGAATGAAAAAGAACCATGCGGCGACGTCATGGGCGCTTTATCCATAATGGACAGGATTGTGTATTAAGATTCTGAGCCCGAACCGATTCAGTGTTTGATTCTGATCTGTTAGAGCTCCACAGAAGCGCCATTGAATGGACAAGTCGGCACGATCTTGCGATGGTCAATCAACCCCTTTTGAGTAGGGAGCAACATCCAGGATTGACCCAGAAGCCCTGACCTGATTCAGAATCACAGTGCTGTTATGATGCACAGCGTTTGCTTCTGTACGGCACGACCATCTTTGCCCAAGGTTCGCTATGCGTGTACCCCCTATCCTTGAAATCCATGGCGCACTCTTCCCAACATTCTCTTCCCAACATTCTATAGGGGCTCATTTTTACGCCTCCCACCTTTACAGCAGCCTGTTCCGTTGCCCTTGTCTAAACATCACGCACCACAAGACTCTGGACCGGGTGATTCAGAATGGATCAATTAAAATATCCGGGTACCATACCCCCATTGCATGTCAAGCAACTGAGCACCATCTGATGGATCTAAAAGGTGGGGCCTAAAAAGGGGGCACAGCATGTTGACCCAATACACATATTGACTGTGTTGAGGCTGTACACACCATGTATTCAAAATCTTTTACCCATCCGCTAGAACAGATGAAACAGCCCCCCACGCCTAGAAAAAGGTGGTTTTATGTGGACAAACGTTTATGGCCCATAACAGACAGTGTGTTGCCATCGACCTGGCACTGGATTTTCCAACGGGGATCACACGTTATTTTAGGTATTCCAATTATGGGGCGATCGGATCGAATGATCGTATGTTTTGGGATACTGTGAATATCTTTTGTGTTTAGACCGGTTTCTCTATTCATAATGACTATGGTGGTCTGACTTAAATCCACTGGCCCATGTACGGTGATATATCCGCCTGATTGGGTAAAAGGAGCAGCAATTTTCAGGGTTTTTGGCGAAAAAACGGCATTGATAAGTGTGAGCACTCCGTTGTTTGGTTGATCACTGGGGTCTGTACGCACAGGTTCGTCATCAGTGCCTAAAAAAACTTCCCCATTCATCCGAGTTGTTTTTGTAAATTCCACTCGATTTGTCCCATAGGATTGCAAGCCAAAAGGACGTTCATCATTATTGGCCGGTTGACCATCCAATACGGTGATGCGGGCATTCAAGAGCCTCCAATTTTGAGGCAGGCCTTTTTCCAATACCACGCTGGACCCAATGACCAATGGAGGATTGCCCCGCAAAAGTCCCCTGATCCTTACCGTACTGGGCACCACAGGGTCGCTATACCACGGACATCCCGATGACAGAGTAGTCATTGTTCGGGGATCAAACCCAATGATTGGACCGCCATTTTCTATGTGCGCATCGTTTTTGATGATGATGTTGTGTCCAAAAATAAACAGTCGCATGGGGATAAAATGAGGCAATGTCACCTCCAGAGGATCCTTGCCTTGATTGGAAATACTCAGCACCACATCATCATGAATACTTGATTGTGATGCGGTATACATCTCTTTCCATTTTTTCATGGAAAAGAGATGTAACGGGATTTTTGGGTTTTTTGCTGGATTCAGAGTCCCTACCAATCCCTTGCCGTAATTTAACCCTTTGAATTTCAAATAATCAACAGTACCAACAGTTCAAACAGAAAATTCGTCTTTTGGGGTAATACTCCCCCCATTTTTTGCATCATAATACAACACCAATTCGTGGGGATATTCTCTTTTGGAAAGGGGCTGCATGGGGAGTTCCGGGGCTGTTGCACCCCTTGTGGTCTGTGGTTCACCAGAGAGGATGCCCGCTGGAGCACTTTTTACCTCATAGGCCATCACTGCCACGGCCAACACCCCCGCCTTGAACAAACAGCAAAGGTGGTTCTGGGGTTTCTGATGCGCATTTTGGATTTTTTCCGCCATTTGTATTCATGTTCCAATCTTTGGACTCAAACTAAACCATATGGGCTTAAAAAACAATAAAAATTGCCCAACAATAGGCCTTTGTGTTCGACCATGGGCATTGGTCATGGGTATCTGTGTTCAACAATGGGTGTTTGTGGCTTGATGAGCACCCAATCCCTGGTCTGTACCTGTGGCCATGGATGATCCCATAGAACAATTTTGGGGTCTATGGCACGATTTGGGGCCATTGTACGACCAGAACCAAATAGATTCTATTTACCCCACAAAAAAGGGGCAAAAGATCGCGCAAGATCTCTTACCCCACCCTACTGAAATTCTTGATCAAGAAACCGTATGGAATCGTTGATCAAGAAACCGTAATGTGCTTTTTACTCTTTTTCAAGAAAAAAGAAACACGGCCCAACGTCAGAGCAAACAACGTGTGGTCTTTACCCATACCCACATTGGGGCCAGGAAAAATCTTTGTTCCTCTTTGACGCAGCAATATGTTTCCAGGCATTACGGATTGGCCGTCAGATGCTTTTAGACCTAACCGCCGACCTGCCGAGTCGCGACCGTTACTTGAACTGCCGCCTGCTTTTTTTTGTGCCATTTATATTATTCTCCTGTGATTACGCTGCAGCCGAGACAACATCGGTAATTTTAACCCAAAGCAACTGCTGACGATGGCCATTCTTGCGACGATAATTGTGGCGTCTCTTTTTCTTGAACACAATAATCTTGTCCTCTTTGAACACGCCTATGGCTTGCGCATGAACGACAACCTGGGTTACCCCTTGGCTGGAAACGCTGATTCCTTCCCACTGTATTGGCTGGTCAGGTTGACAATCCATGAGTTCAACACGAACTGTCTGACCTTTAACCGCGCGATACTGTTTTCCACCTGTTTTAAAAACGGCGTACATGACATTGCTTTCAAACTCGCTTATGCTCTTACTATATCAGATTCAATGAACCAACTCAATCGTGATCCCACATCTTTATGTTCATTGTCAATTGGCTCCAGAACGCCAGATTTTTCTGTCTGCGCCACAACACCATTATTTAACCAAAGTGATGCGTTTAAAGGCGGGGCAAGATGTTCACGTTTTTAACGGAACCCAAGGACTATGGCGGGCAGAACTGGCTGAAAATCACCTCGTTTCCCTGGATCATTTGTTGCCTCAACCCCCTTCCCCCCAGAAAATGGCCCTGTTTTTTAGCCCCATCAAAGCTCAAAATTGGTTGATTGAAAAATGTGTCGAAGTGGGTGTAACCGATTTTTTTCCCATTCTATGCCGACGCACTGTTGTCCGCCATTTTTGCCATACCCGACACATGAAAATTGTGTACGAAGCCTGCGAACAAAGCCGCCGTCTGACTATTCCCACCATTCACCCCCCAGCCCCTTTGATCAAACAGATCCAGAATCCACCAGAACCTTTTAACCACTCTTTGGCCGCATTAATGCTGGATGCCCCGAACCCCTTTTCTACCCCGTGCAGCGGTGTTTTTATTGGTCCAGAAGGGGGATGGAGCCCAGAAGAGGTCGCCCTGCTTTCTGCAACCCCACCCATCAAGCCCGTGCACCTGGGGTCATCGGTTTTACGGTCAGAAACAGCCGCTGTGGTGGCCAGCACGCTGATGCGTTATGCCCCATCCTTACAGACACATTAGATCTCCCACTAAGATCACACTTGCGCTGGGATAAACCCTTAGTATTTTAAGGGAACAACACCCAAATCTTGGCACAACGCGCCCCACAGAGAGGCGGATATGGGGCTGCGGTACAGTGCTGACGGATGTTGGCACGACAGTACGGGTTCTCCCATGGCAAAGGCTTTTCTGACCCCATGATTGATGGGAAACCGCAAAAAATGAACACTGCTGGTTTTTCCTGGACTGCGCAACTGACGGTTGCGATCCCCCACCCCTTCTTCCTGGGAAATGACACCAGAATCGCCCTGCTCTTGCCCAGAACGAACATCGGAATCTTGGACCCCGTGCATCTGTTCATTCTCCAAACCTTGGCTGGTTTCATTGCTGGGCTTCTGCACCAGATCCACCTCTGCACCGATTGGAATGGCTTCTGAACGCACCCGGAACCCTGCGCCCTCTAGAAACAAAGTATTTTCTATACCTGTACGCGCACCCAGCACTTTTTTCCGCAACACGGGATCACACACCTCGATCATCAGCGTCAGGGTTAAAAACTGAGCGCTGGGCAGCATGGGGCTGTAAACCGACCATTCTTCTTGCAACTGCTTTTCCCCACCTTTCTCGATGCGCAGCATTTCTTGGATGTGCCACCAAATCAATCGGGGATGTTCAAACAAAACCGTCATGTCTGGTCCCAACGCCACACGACGCAGGGCTTTCAAAGCCATGATGTCGTGCAGTAATTGGGGGCGTTGCAGACAAAACTCTGAATGACTGATAAAATTCATCGACAAAGGATCATGCATGTACGGTTTCTCCTATAGAAAAAGATTGTGCTGGTGCAAATGCTTTGCCAGCTTTGAAAAAACTTGGATCCAAGGTCATGGCCAATAATACCACAGGATGAATCACCCACACATCGTTGTGTCCCATCAAGCGGGCCTGTTGCTGTAAATGTTTTGCAGCCATAGGACACTCGCTGGTCACAATTCTCGCCCCCACAGCTGCTGCCTGACGTATCACAGGTTTGCCCACCGCCAACGCTTCTTGAAAGTGCTCTTTTTTATACCCCCACATCCCGCCATGACCCGAACACCGCTCGATCAACGTAATCGGATGGGCCGACAATTTAGACAGCAGTTCATAAGAAGCATTGCCCTGATTTTGCGCACGAACATGACAGGCCATATGCATACTGACGTCTTCTGGCAATGACATGCGAATGGGCCGAGGTGACAATGCCGCCACATCGGACACATAGCGCATCAAATCCGTTGTACGCCGAGCCAAATCCTCTATGCAGGCATCACCCGGCAGTAATGACGGCCATTCCGATTTCAGCATCAACGTGCACGATGGCGTCAAGGCCACCACAGTCCCCAGACCAGCCAGCGCTGGCGCCACGGTGCGCGCGCTCTTGATGACATCATCTAAATATCCTTGCTCTAGCAACGGCATGCCGCAACACCCCGGATAAATACCATGCACACGCACACCCCAATGGGTCAACACGCGGGCAGCGGCTTGGGCTGTAATGTTCTCGTAATAATTGCTTAAACACGTCAGATAAAACCACACCTCTTGACCATAGGCGTGCCCCTGAGGATTGGGTTCAGGCGACACCCACGTTTTCTGCAGGGTCTTTGATCGAAACTTGGGCAAATCGGCCCCACGATCAATGCCTGTTATGTATTCAGCCACGCGACGCATTGGTCTATTTTTTGCCACCGCATTGCCCACAGACGAGCACGTCGTGGCCAACGGCAAATACTGGTCCACATGAGCCAAACGACGATGAACAACCCCTTTGTATGATTTCTTCTTTTTGGACATAATGGCCTTGTACCGTAAAATGGCCCTAGGGAAATCCACATTCCAGGGGTGCGGTGGCACATAAGGACATTTCACCATATAGCACATGTCACACAGGGTGCACGAGGGCAAAATGTCGGCGATATCCTTGGCGGTTAGCTTTTCCACGTCCCCATCGACCTCTTCGCTGTCCAAACGATCAAACAATTTGGGAAACAAGCCACACAGGTTGAAACACCGGCGACACCCATGGCAAATATCAAATAAACGCCGCAATTCTTTTTCAGCTTTTTCTTGATCGTAAAAGTCCGGATCATTCAGCGGTATGGTTCGCGCCATTGTTTTGACCTATAATCCTTTTACCATTAGTTTACTCTTTTTTACCAGATTTTGAACAGTACCAGGCCGATCAATCTGTTCTGGCAAAGCCTAATCGATTCATTAAAACACAAGAGCATCTTTTTTGTGCCTTTTGCGCAACATCGTCTTGTTTTTTTCACATTTTAAAAATTAACGTTGTCTAAATTTTGGTTTTATATAAAAATTTAAAACCCAAAATATAAAGACAGGTATTGCATTTCTGGCCATGGTCATGGAAAATAAAAAAAATATCCGTACGAATAATCATCTTGTCCAAAAAAAGAGACGGTTTTTTGACAACCATTTTGATCGTTGATGATGAAAAGGAAATCTGCAGGGCGTTAAAAGGCATCTTGTCAGACGAGGGATACCGTGTACTCATGGCGCACACCCCAGAAGAAGCCTCTGTGGCGCTGATCACAGAAAACCCCAACCTGTTGCTGTTGGATGTTTGGTTTGGAAAGGGGTCTTGGGATGGTGTTTATTTTTTGGATCGCATTCAACTGTCTCATCCTTCTATACCCGTGATTATGATCAGCGGCCATGCGACCCTCAGCCTTGCCGTCAGTGCATTACAAAAAGGGGCGCACGATTTTCTGGAAAAACCCATTAATGTCAATCGTCTGCTCTTATCGGTCAAGCGTGCTTTGGAATTCAGGCAAATTCGCTCTCACCTGGTCAGCCATCAACACACGAACGCCTTTTTGTGGCCGTTACCCCTTGATGCCCGATTAAAAAAACTGGCTATGCTGGATACACGCATTTTGCTGATCGGGGAAAAAGGAACGGGCAAAACCCGTTTAGCAAAGCATCTGCATTACCTATCCCCCAAACATGAAGCCCCCCTATTGGTGGCCAGCAGCACCATGCTGAACGCCATGGATGACCATACATTTTTTGGATCCCAGTCGGGTGGAAAAATTGAAAAATTGGGCTTTTTTGAACATGCTCAGGGGGGAACCGTCATTTTGCGCAATGTCCATCGATTGAGTATAGAGCGCCAGCGCACTCTGTCAGAACTGTTCGAATCAGGCACGATCACACGGCTGGGCGGTGAGCGACCCGTTCCATTAAACGTGCGCTTTATTGCCACCGCCCTGCCCCACATTCTGGGCTGCTCTGTTCAGCCCTTGCCTCAACCCGATTCAGGAGCCCCATTGCCAGAACATACGCTCTGGCCCCAGAACATGGACCGGTCTTTTTATGACCGCATGACACTAACCTATTTCCAGTTGGACCCATTGCGCCACCATATCCCCAGTATTTCTGTATGGGCAAAGGCGCTGTTGGAAGAACTGTCCCAAGAACACGATGTACCAACGCCCCAGTTGTCCGACGAGACTTTGTTATACCTGAAAACCTTTTCCTGGCCTGGAAATGTGGCCCAGTTGCACTGTGTCTTGAAACGCATTCTTATGGATGGTTCCCACACAACCATCGATGTTCATCATTTACCCCAAGAACTGATTGCCCAAGACACCAGGCATTTAATACGGGCGCTCTCGTTACCCA